>JBHLNT010000027.1:0-5782 GCA_048941265.1 Promethearchaeota archaeon | reverse complement strand
CCGCTTTTTTTAAAATTGTGATTTTTTTCAAAAATAGAAAGGGCATCTCTATGAATTAAATAGTTCCAGATTCTTTTTGAATAATCAACAGCTTTTTCATTACTCAATAAAATCTCTAATTCTCTCTTGGAATAAAATCTACTTTCATTTATTTCTAATTCTTTAGGATTAGGTTTTAATTTGACATTATAATCAACAAGTCCAAAAAAGATATAGGCAATTTCTTTAGTAAAATTATCTTGTTCGGTGTTTAAATCATGAAGAATTATTTTTTTAATGTTTTTTGGGGAAATGCCAAATTCTTCTTCTAACTCTCTTATCGCATTTTCTTTTATGTCATTAAGTTCTAAATTTGGGCTATAAATTACATGACCTGAAGCAGAATCCGTATAAAATCCGGGATAACTCTTTTTATTTTTTCCCCTTTTTTGGACGAGATATGCGGTTTCGTTGTCTGGTGTAAATGCCATTATAAAGAAACGGATTATTAAATGACTTACTCGCTTTTCATGTGCTTCAGTTCTTTCCAATGGAAACACATATTTAGAAATCTGACCTGAATGTAAATATTTAATGTTTTCATCCTCAATGCAGGCTAAGATTTCTTTTTCCATTTTTATCCCTTTAGATCTTAAAACTTTACGTTTGTAAGACTATCGTAATAACATCTCCTACTTTAAAACCTATATGCTCTGCAGCATTTCCTTGATTAATAGAAATTTCGAGAAACCCACTGGATCCCTTAAGAAATAAAAATGATCCTTTTGGTACTTTTGCGAAATGAGAAGTATAAATCCCTTCATACTCTTGATTTTTAAGCTTAATTTTTAGTATATCTGCTTCTTTGATTTTTAGAGATGTTGCTTTAATGGTCTCAGTCTCAAGGGGAATATTTGTTGTGATATTACCAAAAGAATCAATGTATTGAACAGTGCAGTTGATTATCTTTTTCTCTTCAAACACTTCAAATGAAATGTGATAGTCTTTAAAATTATCTGGATCAAATTGATCTCCAAAATTTCTCAAGGGAACACCATTTACAATATGCGCAGCTACTGGTGCCATAATATCTCTTCCATGAAACGTTGTCGAGACCGGTTTAATAAAATAATTCTCATTATTAACTAGTATACATTCTTTAATTTCTTTTTTATTAAACAAATTAAAAAAAATTCCGTTGTTGGGTCCCACAAAGAAAAAATTTGATTTTGTTTTTAAAGCTAAAATTTCTCTTGAACTTCCAACTCCTGGATCAACAACAATAATAAACACGGAATATGTTGGAAAATACTTATAGGTTGATTTGAGTAAATAGGAAGCTTCAATAATGGAATATGCGGAGACATTATGGGAGATATCTATTATTTTAATGTTGGGATTTATTTTTAATATAACTCCTTTCATACTTGCTATATAATGTTGACCTAATGGACCAAAATCAGTTAATAGAGCAACAACATCTTGATACAATTCAGTCACGATCACATCAAAACATAATTAATTAAATTTAGAAATAAAAAAGTCATAGATTATCCAATTTCTATTTTTTTTTCATTCTTTCTTCGAACAAATAAATATCTTGTAAAGCTTTAGATTTCAAGCTAAACTCCTCTTCTTTTTCAGGTTGCATTAATTCTTTTGAAAGTTCAGCTGCTCTTAGATAAAAAATATATGCGGAATGAAAGTTTTCATTCTTGAGAGCGTTTCTTGCCTCTTTTACTATATTATCTCTTTTTTTAGTTAAATCGGGAATATTAAAGGACAGTTTAGCTCTCTCATTTAATGATTTTGCTAAATCTTTCTCTAAAAGCTCTTCTGCAACCTCAGCCGCTTTTTTATATTGCTTTGATGCTTTTTCATAGTCTAAGTCTTTCAACGCATCTTCAGCGGATTGATAATATTCAGTAATTTTCGTATGCACATTACCTTCAATTTTTTCTAATAGTTCTTGAGCAATTCTTCTTTCTTTTTTACCTCCACTTAACATCTCTTTAGTTCGGTTTATGATACTTTCTTTGAGAGCATTAGGATCTAGAATATCTGTTAATGTTTCCAAAAATTCATGGTAAATCTCTTTTAATTTAGTTTCAAATTGTTCTTTAGTCATTCCAAGAAGGTCAATTTGTTCTAAAGCTAGCGCAGTATTTTTTAAAGGAGTTCTCAGTTTCTCTGGATCATCACTTTCACTAAGTAATATCCCAACTATAAGTCCAAGAGCTTTTCGACTTATTTTTCCTTTAAATTTATAGATATATGAAATTAAATGGAAGTCTTTTAATTTTAATAGCGAATATTGATTCTTTGAATGGTCTAAATTTAATCTCAGATACAAATCACTTGTAATTTTAAAATCTGATTTTGTTTCCTTAAAATAATACCCTAAAACATGATATTCAGATTCACTATTCAATAGTATTACAAAACATCCAATTGGCATTTAAATAAATCACCTAAAAAATTAATATGATCTACAAATAATATAAGAGTTAAAAAGAAAATATTAATTTTATTTTCTGCTTAATAAAATACGATTAGTTTCTTCTCTTATAGAACGAATAATAGAAAGTAATTGAGCATAATAGAGATTATTTGCAACTGATTTCTCTCCCTCCCGTATTTTTTCAATAGCTGCCTTTTCTTGTTTTAAAATTGCCTCAACCGATTTTTCTTTCCATAACTCTTCAATCCTTTCACCTACTTCTTTCGAAAGCTCATTAATCGATTTGGATGATTGCACTCTAAATTGCTTTAGGATCTCCACAATAAGACGTATGTTCTCTGTTAAACTTACGATCTCCTCGCTAAATCTTTGGCTCATCGTGTTAATTGAATTATTCATGTTTTGCAGCTGAGCAATTGTGCCATCTAAAGATTGAGTAATTGCGTTAATCTTTTGTATCATCTCCTCTAATAACGCTTCGGCCATTTTTAGCCACTCACCTCTTCTTCTTCACTTTTTACCTGGGAAAGAGATTCTTTCATTTGTTTTACAGTATCAATCGCTTCAGAAAGTAATAAATTTACAGTATCTTGATTTAATACCTCCTGTGCTAATTTCTCGAAATTTTGGAGATTTTTTAAGATATTTTCAAAAGAATCAAGTGCTAATCCTTTTTTAACTTTTTCCAGTTCGTTGGTAACACCTTCTCCTATTTCTTTTATTGCGTCAATATGAATTGTTTGAGTAACATTAATTTCACTTGAGAAATCAGAGATTCTTTCATTCAAATTTGATATTTTAGTCTCTATATTCTGATTCAATTCATCTAAGGATGTTTTTAAGGCCTGAATAGCTTGCCCTAATTGAGCAATTCTTTGATAAATGGATTGGAGCAAGTCCTGGAGCATTTCAGCCAATGTTATGACACCTTTTCAAGCTTCTTAAATAGTTTAATTTAAAATCTTAATGTTTTTATTAAATTTAAATGTATCTTGACGATATTTATAAAAAAATTTTTATGTTTTTTTTCCTTGATACTTTCTATACCATAAATATTTTAAAGAATAGATGGTCCACTAGCTCAGACTGGTTAACAAGGTTTTAAATACGCTTGGCCAACAAGCGCAGGTCTTATAAATGGCCTATGGACATACAAATAAATAGATTTTGTCCATATTCAGTAAAAACCTGAGATCCGGGGTTCGAAGCGACATTCTATCTAAGAATCTCATGGAAATCCCCGGTGGACCATTAATATATAAAAAATAAAGATGGCTTGTATAATTTAGGAAGTTTCCCTATATTTATTACTTAGGGTCTTCTTAAAAATGACCTTAGGATTATCTTTTTTATGATAATTAAGGGCTACTGGAAATCCATCAATTTCTCCATCCCCGGGTTCAATTACGAATCCTAATTTTGTATGAAATTTAATTGAATCTTTATTTATAGGAGACGTAGCTGAATGAATAACTATGCGATTATTGAGATCGCATAAATTAAAAAATTTCGTATAAAGAGCGAAACCTAACCCTTTTTTTCTAAAATTGGGATGAATTCCTATAAAATGAATATATGCTTCATTTGAAAAATATTGCGAAAAAAAACCAATTAAAAATCCAACAATTTCTCCATCTTTTTCAGCGATAAAAATAGTATCTCTAAAATGAATAAAAAAAATTTTTAGAATTAAGCTAGTTAAATCACGGCCATTCCACCATAACGGTTGCAATTTAACTACTTTTTCATAATCCAATGGATTTCCATTACGATAGATAATATCATTAAAATTTGAAACTTGATTCATAAATAATATAATATAAACATTACATTAGTAGGTTTTCATATCTTAAATTATATGATCATGAAAAGTACAGAAATAGGATAATCGGAGATCTTTATTTTTCTAAATTGACCGATATTAATTTTAAGAGCCATCTCTTAATTTGTGTAAGGTTTTTTAGTAATCCTGGAACAAGGTTTTCAGGAAAATTTTTTTCTTGCTCTAAATTTTGGGTAGTAGTCATCCATTTGTTTAAGGCTAGTTGGACCAAACTCGCCCCTTCTGCTTCCATAAATAATGGGACTACGGCAGCAGATTCTCTTGCATCACCTATAGCGAAATAAATTTTTCTGTTGATATCTTTTAACATGACTAAATTTGCACATTCATCAATTTTGCGCTCTACCAATATGGATTTGAGAATCTGTGTTTTTAGTTCTTTTTCTTTGGCAGAATATATTAATTTTCTTGTTTCAAGGGTCGGTTTAATATCATTAATTAATTTATCTCCTGTGTTTCCTTCTGAGAAATATTTCATTAATTTTATATTATCATCAAAGGCTTCAATAGAAATGAATTTTTTGGTATTTGAATATAGAATAGCTTTTGATCCCCCTTTGTTCTCATCTTGAGACAATTTAATAAAAATATTTCTTATAGTAACCGAATTGCACGTATGATAAGAAAGTTCGAACAATTCTCTATGGTTTAAAGGAGCATATTCTAGTGTAAATTCCTTATATAGCCATTGATTGATAATCGTATTGTTATATTGGTTTAATAAACGATTTTCCATAATAAAAAACTCTTATGAATTTTAATTATGTCAAATATTATAGAACAGATTTTACAATTTAGAATTTTGCAAAATAAATTCTAATAATTATTATCTAAAAAATAATATTTATGCTTTTTAATTATTGTTATTTTGATTCCATTATTGGAAAGATGATATTTAAAATTCTTTTTTAAAAACTATGAAGTAACTTGCTTGTAAGCTTTTTCAAATCTTTCGACTGCTGATAAGATATCTTCTTCCTTTGCGCCAATTGCAGCATTCATCACGATGTAGGGTGTTGGATAAGATTTACAACAGGTTCCAAAAACTGTTTCATCAGGCTTACCAGAATAGTAGACTCTAGGTCCAGTAACTCTTAGATTATACAGAGCACCTCCAAGTGTATCTAATTGTTCTTTTTTTAGATTTTCAAGTGACACAGCAACTGCAATGGGATTAAATATTTCCAATACTCTTTCATTTAACTTTTTCGCAGTTTCTTTCAATTTTTCCTCTAAAATCTTACGATTAGATTGTTGTTGTTTAATTAAACATTGATATCCACTGATTCCCAATGATAGCATAGAAATTAAAAAGTTGACCACTGGTGCTGCTGATGCTCGACCTGCATAAGATTGACTAATTTTGGTTATTACTTCTTCATAGGGCGAAGCTATTACAGCTCCACCGACAGGTGTGAGGAAATTTTTATCGGTAGATTGAATTATCACATCAACTCTTCCCGCATCTATGGCAGATCGTATTAATTTCATCCATTCAG
>JBHLNT010000178.1:0-8654 GCA_048941265.1 Promethearchaeota archaeon | reverse complement strand
GTCATAAAAGCAGGATCGAAATAGAGATTCGGTTTTTTAAAATTTCTCTATTTCTTCTTATAAAATATTTATTATCAAGAAGTATCTGTTCTATTTCAAATCTAATAGTGAATGTTTTATTTTATTACAAATTATACTACATTGGTTTTTAAAGAATATAATCTCTCCTATGAATATAAATTAGAGAATAAATAAAAGCAAATAAAAAATGACGGAAAAAAAATCCTTAGGACCGGATTTTATAGGTATTGGTACCATGAAATCTGCTTCTGGTTGGATTTTTAAGTGTTTAAGAGAACATCCCGAAGTCAGTAATAAAAATATTAAGGAGCTTTACTTTTTTAATAACCCATTTAATTATAAAAAAGGGATAAATACTTATTATTCTATTTTTCGAAAAAGTCCTAAAAATTCAATTAAGGGAGAATATACCCCTTCATATATGTTAAATCCTGAAGTTGCTTTTTTGATACATAAACATTTCCCTGATGTTAAAATAATTGCCTGCCTCAGAAATCCTGCCGAGAGGGCGTATTCTGATTATAGATATAACATCCAGGAGAATGGAAGATTTACAAGATATAATGGATTTGAAGACACAATTAATAAAGATCAAAAATTCGTTGAAAGGGGTTTTTATTATAAGCAATTAAAATCATACTTTGAATTATTCCCACGGGAAAACATTTTAATTCTATTTTATGAAGATTTAGTCAAAGATCCAATAAAATTTATAGAGGATGTACACAGATTTTTAGGTTTAAAAAATGTAAATTATAAGCCATCCCTTCTGAATCGAAAATTAAGCATTACGGGATCATATATTATAAAATATAAGCTTCCCATTCTAAATTCATTGATATATTGGTTAGATTCAAAGATAAAGAATACTAGTAAACTGAGAAAATTAATAGATAAAAGCGGATTAGAAAATTATTTATTAAGGTTGCGACAATTCAATAGGATGAAAATTATTGGAAAAAACGAAAACGTGTTTTCAATTCCACCTCTCAGAGCTTCAACCAGGTCTTACCTTCTTAATCATATTTATAAAGAAGATATTAATAAATTAGAGAAACTTCTAAATAAAGACTTAAGTTTTTGGAAATAATATAGAGTTTTATACAAAAAGGTTATAAAACATCGATACTCTGATAAATCGAATTCTTTTATTAGAACTTTTCATCAAAATTAATTAAAAATGAAAATCTAGTTAAATAAAAATACATTAAATTAGTCAAATTCTTACTCTTAAATTGATTTATTAGAGGATAAATTATTATCAAAAACATATTAAATTTATGAAGACATTAATTTTTTTACCTACTTATAATGAAAGAGAGAATATTGGTAGATTAATAGATGAATTGTCAACTTTATCATTTAATAAAGAAATATTAATTGTTGATGATAATAGTAACGACGGAACATTAGATATAATCAATAAAAAGCAGCGTGAAATTAAGAATTTAACTTTGATTAGAAGAACTGGTAAAAAAGGGAGAGGTTTAGCAGGAATTACAGCATTGAAATATTTTATCCAATCTGATAATGATATTTTTGTTGAAATGGATGCTGATTTTTCCCATCAACCAAAGTATCTCCCTGAATTCTTAAAGTTTTTTCCAAAATATGATCTTGTAATTGGTTCACGATTTATAAAAAAAGGAGAAGAAAAAAATCGTGGATTAATTAGAAGCTCTATATCTTTATTTGCAAATATATTAATTAGGTTATTATTTAGAACAAAAATTCGAGATTGTACAAGTGGATTTCGAGCTTTTAAAAAGGAATTATTAAATCAACTTGACTTTAATAATTTTATTTCCATTAATCCAGAAATAGTGGAAGAGTTGCTATATGGCTGCGTTTTATGTGATTCAAAAATAAAAGAAATACCAATTGTATTCTGTGAACGCTTAGGTGGTAAATCGAAATTAAATTCTAAAAAAATATTAAATGTGTTTATAGCTATTATAATAATAAGATTACGAGGAAAAAAGATTTTAAAACAATCCTAGAAATCGATTGCAAATATAATATAAATCCTGAGTAATTCAAGCTCTTTAGCTTATCCCTTTTTTTATTCATCATCTTGAAAAAATAACTTTTCTTAAATAAATAAACAATGCAAATTCCGAGCATTATAACTAAAAGAGTATGAGCTAAAGTAATACCTTCAAAATAAGGATAATCTGAGTCACTTTTATTTAGAAATAAATTAATATTTAAGATTCAAGTTATGATGCCAAAAGGATACTCTTAAGGAAAGAGAATCAAATCTTTTATTTTATTTTTTTACATAAAATAATAAAATTATTAGATATTTTTGTTAGATGAAATAGTGACAAAAAAGTTGTCAATTTAATAATAAATGTGAAACTTTTTTTTGGATATTTTATTTTTAATGCCTCTTTTGCTTTAGACCGTAATTCTCTCGGATTAAATGAGGAAAGGTAATACAAAAATTTATAGTTTGGAATTGGGATCATAATATTATAGTTGTTAAAAATTTTATAAAACATTTTGCAATACCCCCAATAAGTTGAAATATTCTGACCATAATATTCATTATCATTAAATCGTGCATATATTCTTTTCGAAAGAAATCTTGGTAAAATTACTGTTAATGGAAGATATGAATGGGGATCTCTGAGCCAGTATAATGGAAATAATTTATTTTCAATACCACAATATAAAATACCTCCCTTTTTTAAAATTCTTTTACATTCTCTTAATGTTTGGATTTGAACCTTTTTAGGAGATATATTTGGATTTGTTATTCCAACCCATTCTAAAACACCTTCTAATATGACTAAATCAAAAGAGTTATCATCAAAATTAGAATTTAAGATATTCATTTTATAAATTTCAAGATTGTTATAATTTTTAGCCCTCTCTTTAATTTTTTTTATGGCTGATTCATAAATATCAATAGCAATTACTTTTTTGAAGGTTTTAGCCATTTCAAAAGTTAATAATCCATATCTACACCCAATATCTAAAGCAGAAATTTTAGAAGAATCTCTAAAGAATTTTTTTATAAAATTTACAAATAGAATTCCCCTAGTATCATCAAATTTTTTACTCATACTTTTACTAATTTTTCAATTAACTATAAGTTTAAACATTTTTAATTTATATTTGACTTTCAAAGCCATAAAATATTTTGTTTTATATTTTTTCATTTCAAATAAATCTTGTCGGAGATAAATAATACTTTCAAATAGGAATTAGTGGAGTATTTTAGAAATCGTTAAGACTTATCGAGCGTAATTAAAGATGGAGCAGCAATATAACGTAGTGAATAAAAATTCTCTCATCTAATTTAGGTTTTTCAGTATTTATTTAGGATTCGTCCCTAGTTCCTTGCCAAAATAATCAAGTACTTAAATAAATCGAAAAATTCATTAATCTCTTCATTCAAATTGAATATTAGATGATTTTAACATTCTTTCTGTTTTTTTATAATTAAATTTTTAATGCATTATTAAATTTAATCTGCTTTTAAACCAAATAGAATAATCTATCAATAGTACTCCTAAAAATTGAAAATTTTTTATGCGATATATTACTTCTTAAATAAAATTATAACTATTTTGGATTGATCTAAAATAAATTTTAATAAATTCTTATTTTATCTAAAATCCGAATATATTAGATTTAGTAGTGATTGAGTAGAAAAGTACCTTAAAAAAATGAATGAAATAAAGGATAAGTTCGAATATTTTGAGCTTTCCATTTTAGCATGCAATAATCAGAAATTTCTGCTAAATTTTTTTGTATTTTTGAAAAATTAAATAAAATAATTCTGGAAATAATAAAAAAATCTTTACCTTATAGAATGAATATATGGATATTAGATTTATTCTTAGGAGAAAATTACTAAACTTTTAAACTGTAATGATTTTTGTGTGTAGAATGACGTTAATTTATTAAAAAGACTTTTCTATAATTTAAAATTGCCTCTATAACTCAGCGGTAGAGTGATTGACTCGTAATCAATTAGTCGAGGGTTCGAGTCCCTCTAGAGGCTTCATGTTTTTATAATTCAAAATAAGAAAAAATAATTCTCTCTTATAAGAATGAAAGGGAACTAAGTAGAAAATTTATAGTGAATGGGTTGGAAAATAACTTACAAAAATGAAAAAAAGAAAAAGAGAAATAATCTACCCCCAATATGCATAAAAGAAGTATTAATTCACTCGTTTTAGATGCCTCTAAGGGGATAATTATTGCCGGAGAGACCGCTCAAGGATAAGGAAACGGGGATGTGTACCTTACTTACCTCCCTTCTTTTTAGTAGCCCATTGAAGTTCCTTACCTCTTTTATTCATAGCTTGAAATGGGCCTCAAAAGAAGTGGTTGCTGATAATCTACGGGAACTTGGAACTATCTTATCGAAACAAAAAAAATATCAGGAAACCCTTAAAACATTTGAAAAAGCACTCGCTATCTACACGAGTAAAAAGTTTGTTCTATCTAACACTCATTAAAAATTAATAAGTTTGTCAAATCAAATAAAAATTATAAAAATAGAGAGTCAAAATATCTTACTAATCATTTTGAAAAATTGCGAAGAATTTTTATAGCTTTACTAGAGAATTCGAATTTAAATAAGTAGATAATTAACATTATAATAAGATTAAAAAAATTTCTAAGGGTTGCTTTAAAGTGATCGAATATTACTGTCATTATTGTAATAAGAATGTAAATGTTGAGAAAAAGAAATTGCCTATATGTAAGATTTGCGGGTTTTATATGTCTAAAGGGGCAAAATCACAAGTAGAGATTTTGAACATACAACAAGAGAGGACTGCATACTGCGGGAAATGTGGCAAAGAAGTATATAGCGTTCCTATCAAGGTCATTAAGGATGTGGTGCGGGATCGGTTTAATAAAGAACTGAGCATGGTCGAGGGGAGTCGAAAGCAAGTCAAACGATCCAGCTCTATTGATAGAAGATTCTTATTTGTTACCATCGTGATGATTCCTGTATTTATCATGTTGCTAATGATTTTGTGGTGGTTGGGGTTTTTGTTGATCGGGGCATTTGCGGTGGCGTTAATCTTGGATTTTCAGCATAAAATTAAGTTAAAGGGGGATCTGGTAGCAATTCGAGATAATAAGATTAAGGAATTAGCAGAAGAGAAGCAAAAAGCGTTAAATGAGCTGTCGAAAGCTGAACAAGATTTTGAAAATTTAATAAAATTAGAGAGATAAAGGCTTACTACGCCAGGGAAGGGAATGATTTTAGTAAATATGTGAAAATCTATAAAGCCTATCTAGAAGTTTTACCTGATGATCCTCATGAAATTTTTAAGGACGAAAATCTAGACAAGCTTCATACTTATAGATACTGCGAGCGAGTCTATAAAGTAAGCCACGACTCTGTGAAAAAATGTTTAGGAGTCGTTTTAGAAGAAAAATACGGAAAATCTTACGATAAAAATTTCCTAGATGATTTGCAAAAAAGATTAGGAAAAGAATTTAAAGACAAATGGAATATAGAGCAAAAAATGTTAACTGAAACTCAGATTACATTAGATGATTTTTTAAGAATTATTAGCGAATCAAACTCATTAGATAGTACAGTCGATGAAATCCTTGGGAAAGAAAATACTCATGCTGATGCTAAAAGGAAAGAGAAATTAGAGCGATATCTCAAATTATTACAATTAATAAAAAACCGTCCAAAATATAGTAACATCAATCAATTATACAAAGATACAAGAAATGAGCTTGGATTAAGTGAAAAACGTGCGAGAAAATATGTAGACAATATTGCGAATGCGATCCTAGAATACAGTTATTTAAAAGATCTTGAAAATATTAATCAACCTTATGCTCATTTAAAGACCACGGATGATTTTATCACTTGTTTAAAGGATATTATCACTGATGAATCATTACTTAAATTTATAGAAGAAACTACAGGTGTTCCACTTGGTCAAGGGTATGCACCCTTGATGTCTTGGTTGCAAAATCATAAAGAATATAGAGGTTTTCTACAAGCAGTAGCAAGAAATAAAGATTTTAATTATAAACAATTAGTATCTTTAGCTGGTCTCAAATATCCTGCTGGAAAGAATGATCCAAAAAATCTAGGAAGGTATGAACATTGGATTGATGAATTCTGGATTTTGAAATTCTTACGTGAGAATTGGGGTTGTATGACATATTTTGAGACTCAATCCAAACTTAGTGGGGTAACATATAACGGAAAGATTCCCGATTTGTCTGCAGTTATAGGGGATGGTGATGTAAATAAGGTTTATTCTAAGAAATTGATGCTTTTCAGAGAGTGGCTCTTCTCTCAGCAACAAGTACCATTTACAAGTGAAATGAAGAGAGATATCTATCAAATTAACATTGATTTCCACCACAGTGCAGACTTGGAACTCATGGTTCAGAAAGCTAAGAAAAATTACCATGGAAAACATAAAATCCTAGTGATCGTTCTTACAGGTACAAAATCGTCGGGCAAAGACTTCCGAGAAGATTTATTAAAACATGATGAGGTTAAGAATCTTGATTATAAAGAAAATATTTTTGTTTTAAACCAAAAAGAATTTGATGAATTTATCGGGCTTAATGAGAGGACAAAATCTCCATCTGGAGATTTTTATTTAGAAAAATTTGATGAAGGGAGACGGTTATTTGATAAAGCATTATACGGGGGTAATAATGAAGTGGAAGAAATGCAAGAGTTTAGTGACAAATGTGAAGCATTTCTTAAACAAAATTTTCTCGAAATATTTGGAGAGAAAGATGGTTCTACTAATGGATGGTTAGAATATCTTGATTCTATCGGTTTACTAGAAGAAGTAGTAAAGGACAATCCGCATCCAGAATATGTGGAGCGATATATAGTTGAGGTGCTTCAGAAAATAGGGTTTATTGGCGGGACATCGAGTAACGTTTCTTAATAAATTTTGAATCCCGTAATATTTAAATAACCACAGGTGTATAAGATTATAGAGAATATAAAATGGTAAATTTTTATAATTATTAAGATACATTTTAATGATAAAATGAACAGTTCTGAAATATTAAAACTTCTCGAACTTGCCACAAATGGTAAAGATAATATTGAACAGGGCGCGATAGGTTATAGGGGATATGGGTTTGTATTTAGAGATCACAATTTTATAGAAGAATTGGGTAATGGATTTATTTTTTATAATTACTTCGTAGGTGTTGGGGGGTCCTATCTTATGAGGAAGGGTTTAAGGGAAGAGAAAGAAAAGTTTGGGGAGGATATCTTTTATTATTATGATCTGATCGATGCCCTTATGATTGGTTCATTAAAAACACTGCTTCCATCCTTAAAGTTTATGGATGCGGAGTATTCGGATACTTTATTTAACATATGGGTAATTATAAGAACTCCTCAGCAAAAAATCTTTCCGGTTATATACCATTTCGACAGGAATCGAATGGGATTGGGGGACTTATACTGGGAAGAAATGCGCATATACTCCCAAGCATATCCTCTTATGTGCAACTCCTCCCTTAAGGAATTCACTAAGGATGAAAGAGACGAACTGGCAGATGCATTCTGTAATGCTTTAAAAAAAGTGCCAACTACAGATTTTAGAACGATTTATCCCGGTCACGACGAATGGTTCCTAATTGAAATTAATAATGGGATTCCTCTATTTGAAGAATACAATTCAGATGAGGAATATTTAGAGTGGAAAAGAAAAATGAAGCCGTTCGGGGATATCGAATGGGGTAAGTAAGATTTTTCTTTTTTAGATAACTGTCTAAAATCATTGCTAAATAACCTTTTATATTCAGAAGACTGTGAGTTATACATTCGCCGTAAGAGAAAGGACTATGAATTAATTTTATTTAAAAATTCTTTTATATTATATATTACTTCTTTAATAAAATAGTAAAATGGCAGATGAAATTATTATAAGATATAATAAATTCATATATTTTTTAAAATTTCGAACCAATTTTGTCCTCTTTCTAGTTTCATTATTTTCGGTTACTTTTATTTTATTCCATCTTATTGAATTGAATAACGTACTCGGAATCAGTGAATTTTTCGCATTAAATTTACTCTTTCAATTAATCGTTTTGTTTTGTACTATATATGCAATCACGGTTTTACCTACTTATCCCGTCTTCTTCATTTTATTTGGAAAAACTCATTTCAATTTTTTAGAGAAGTTAAATTTGACCATAATAATTAACCTATCATTCTATATTTTAAGCGCGTATATTGGATTTTTTTTGGGAGTTCCAATAACCGCCATGTTTTTCTATTTAACTTTAATAATCTCTTATCTATCTATTATTATCTTCATAATATTCCGAGAGACAAGAGGTTATGATTATAACTTTTTAAAACCTCTGGCTAAAATTGATGACATTAAAGAATTTGAAAAATTCATAGATAAGTTTAATATAATAAATTTCATTAAAAAAAATGTTCGCACTAATGGATTTCTCTTGATTATCTTTCTCTTATTGATTTGTATACTCAACGTGGTGCGTTTTACATACTTTTTTGGTACTGATCCTTTTTTGCATATTTTTATTATTAAAATAATTGTTAGGGATAGATATTTACCATTGGAAGAATATTATGGATCTGTAGGTTTACCTATATTTGGGGCAGTTATTTATTTCTTCTCTGG
>JBHLNT010000177.1:0-8658 GCA_048941265.1 Promethearchaeota archaeon | reverse complement strand
TTTTCTCCAGGTTTTCTTCCGCGTTCAAAAAAAATGGTTTTCAACCCTAATTCGGCTGCAGTTTTAGCAGCCATAGAGCCGCCGGGTCCACCTCCCACAATAATTAGATCATATTCATTCATTTTTCGCACTTTTTTTCTTAAATTTTTTTTGAAAAATATAATATTTATTATTGATTTGAGTTAATATAAAATTTGTTTAGGATTATACAAATTTTAATGAAAACTATATATACTTTCTAATTATAGGTATAATCATTATATAGAAAAGCTAGATATAAAAAAAACAGTGAATTTAGGGTTTAAAATGGGCAATGATATTATTTTTCAGAAGTTAGTTAAAATATGTGGTTCTAAAAATGTGTCTAATGATCCCGAGATCTTAGCCAATTATTCGAAAGACATGAGTTTTATTCAAGAAAAAATGCCAATTTCCATTGTTTGGCCATCAAATACGAACAAAATTGAAGAAATCGTTAAATTGGCCAATCTTGAGAAATTTTCTATAATTCCTATCAGTTCAAATAAGGGCCCTCGACACCATGGTGATACCATACCCCATAAGGATAATTGTGTAGTATTGGATCTTTCAAACATGAAAAAAATTCTCAATATAGATAGAAAAAACAGAGTAGTTATGATTGAACCTGGAGTGACTTTCAGTAACTTAATTCCAAAACTTCAAAATAAAGGATTAAGATTATTATTACCTCTCCATCCACGAAATTCCAAATCTGTCCTGACTAGCGCACTTGAAAGAGAACCAATAACAATCCCTCGTTATCATTGGGATAGCTCTGATCCATTGTTGTGCACCGAAGTCTTTTTTGGAACGGGAGATCTTTTTAGAACGGGTACGGCAGCGGGTCCAGGAACAATAAAAGAACAACAAGCAACAGGACAAGCTCAAGTAAATCCAATGGGACCAACTCAATTTAGTCCTTTTAGAGTTATTCAAGGAGCTCAAGGAAGTTTGGGGATTGTCACATGGGCTACTCTTAAATTAGAGTTAATTCCAACAATTCAAAAAGTGGTACATCTTCAATCAGATACTATTGCCGAATTATTGGATCTTCAACATGAACTAATAAAATACCGTTTATGTGATGAATTGTTAATTCTAAATAATCTTAATTTAGCTATATTAATCAAAAAGAATTCCCAAGAGATTATTGAGCTAGCTAAAACCATTAAGAAATATAATTTAATTTATGTTCTTGCTGGAAGAGGAAAATTAGCAAATGATAAAATCGCATATCTGGAGGGTGATATTAAAGATATCATAAAAAATTTAGGACATGATGATCTAGTCAGCAGAAGTAGTATTAATGATTCTGAAATTTTACAAGTTTTAAGCCAAACTACAGAATATCCCTGGAGATTGAGGTTAAAGGGTGGTTATCAAGATATCTTCTTTATTACTAATTTAGAAAAAATTATGGAATTTATTTCACTAGTAGAAAGAGAAATTCCACAAGATTTAGGAATTTACATACAGCCTATTAACCAAGGAACTTCATATCATTGTGAATTTGATCTTTATTATGACCCTACTAGTGACGAGGAAATAAAAAATATTAAAGAGAAATTCTTAGAAATTAGTATTAAATTAATGGATTCTGGTGCGTTTTTTAACAGACCTTATGGTATTTTAACAAAAGAAGTGTATAAAAGGCATAATGATTCGACCCAGATGGCTTTGAGGAGGGTAAAAAAAATATTTGACCCGAATAATGTGTTAAATCCAGGAGTTTTATGTTTTGAAGATTAATTTTTTAATAATGAATAAAAGCCAAATAAGTGAAAAGCACTGAAGATTAATAAAATCAATATGAAAACTTTGCCAAATACTGATATTCGTCTTAAATCTGAACTTTTCAAACCTAATTTTCCAGCTTAAAGATATTAACAAAAATCTTAAACAAATGAATTAAATTCACATTTTTTTAAATAAATAGCAATATCGATTTTTAGATTATCGCAGATTATTTATCCAAAAACAATACAAAGTATTTAAAAACAAGTTTTTTCATAAATTAATCAAAAGCGATTTTTAATTTTCGCTTTTTAAAAGACAAATTTATAATTGGTGAGTTTATGGATTTTAATGATTTAAGTCAAACAGAAATTCTTGAAGGGACTTTTTCATTGATATTTGTCATTCTATCATTAATAATTGGAACATTATTTATAGTAAGATATATCTCTAATAGACAAATAGAATTTGTAACCATTGGATTAACATGGGTTTTTTTGAGTTCAGGATGGTGGGGTTCTGCTTTTTCATTTCTTACAATTTTATTATTTAACACACCGCTCACTTTATTTCAGTACTTATTTATTAGTAATGTATTCTTACCTTTAGTTTTGATAGTCTGGATATATTCATTCTGCCATACGATTTATCCTCATTTGGAAAAATTGGGATTAATTATCACTTTATTAATCGTCATTCCTTTTGAAATTGTCCTAATTATATTACTTTTTACTAATCCACAAAGTATTGGCAGATTCGAAGGAATATTTAATGTTGTAAGCAGCCCTTTTTTACAAGTTTTTGAGATATTATTAATACTTACCACGTTAATTACGGGATTAATATTTTCTATCAAATCAATGAAGGTAGATGATTCTTCTATAAAATGGAGAGGTAGATTATTGTTAATTGCATTTGTATTACTGACGATTGCGGGACTTTTGGATTCATTAATAATTGGTGGACCATTATTTTTAGTTCTTACGAGGTTTGTGTTGATTTCAAGTGCAATTATCTATTATTTAGCTTTTTTCTTTCGCAGGCAATAATAGTTTTAATTTAAATCTTTTTTTTATTTTAGTTTATTTTTTTAAAATGGCTTTTTCTTCCATATTCAATATAATAAAAGTTCTAACTCCTTTAACATAGATTTTACAATTTAACTATTAAAAACTAATACTCAAATTTTTAAATTCATAAATTGATAATATAAATAATCTGAATAATAGACTTAAGTCTTAAATATTTTCCAATAAATTATGATTAATGAAGAAGAGTATCTCCAAATGATTAGGCGATGTCTACGTTGCTCGATAAATGAGTAGAAATTCACTCTCATTCGAATTGCAAGTGGATACCGCAAATTCAGATCAAAAGTCAAAAATATGCTACTACTTGTCCTGCTATAGATATGTATAATTTTCATCCCTACAGTGGAGGTGGTAAAATAATCTTGGCTCTTGCTTTAGAAATGGATAAAATTAAACCTTCTGAAGAATTGCGAGATATTGTATATAAATGCACGGAATGTGGAGCTTGCGATATATCCTGTAAATTTTTGAATAATTTGGAACCCCTAGAAATTATAATGAAATTACGGGAAAAGTTGGTCGAATTAGGCTATGGCCCGATGCCTAAGCAGCAACAATATATTGATTCTGTCAAGAAAAATAATAATCCTTATAATGAATCCCACGAGAAACGATTAGATTGGTTACCGGAAGATATTAAAATTGATCCTAAAGCTCCATTATTATATTTTGTGGGATGTACCTCTTCTTATAGACGGAAAGAAATGGCAATTGCTGCCTGTAAAATATTAAATGCTGCAGGAGTTCCATTCAATATACTAGAAAAAGAAGAATATTGTTGCGGAAGCCCTGTTTTTAGAACTGGTGATATTAATACGTTTAAGGATTTTATGAATAAAAACATAGATGCAATCGAAGCTAAAAATATTAAAACAGTGGTTTTTAGTTGTGCAGGTTGCTACGATACATTTAAAGTTCATTATCCTCTTTATCGTAAGTATAATTTTGAAGTTAAACATAATGTAGAATATTTTAACGAATTAATTGAAAATAAACAATTATTACTAACTAAAGATGTTCCATTAACTGTTACATATCACGATCCTTGCCATTTAGGAAGAAACGCAGAACCTTATGAAGAATGGAAAGGTAAAGTTGTGAATCTGATGCCATTAATCTCAATTCACATACCGCTTAAACCTAAACGATGCGGGACGCATGGAATATATGAAACACCTAGAGAACTTCTTAAAAAGATTCCGGGATTAAAACTCATTGAGATGGAACGGATTAAAGAATATTCATATTGCTGTGGAGCAGGGGCTGGGGTAAAATCAGCATTCCCTGAATTTGCTATTACTACAGCAAAAACTAGGATACAAGAAGCAGAAGATACCAGAGCACAAGTTATTACATCTTCTTGTCCCTTCTGTTCCACTAATCTTCAAGATGCTATAAATGAAAGTGGTTCTACATTAAAATATTATGATATAAATGAATTATTATTAATGGCTTTAGGGATTAATGATAAAGAATTAAAAGAAGTTATAGGGGAAGTTGCTTAAATGGTCTTACAAAAAGAAATTTTAAAAGAATTTGAAGAAGCCGTTGGTAAAAATAATATTAGCGATGGGGAAGCAATAACTACCGTGTATGCCTATAATTGGTGCATGGAATTCTTTAATTATATGCACGGAGAGGCAACAACTCCATTTTCTCCTACTCCTAAAGCAGTAATTCTTCCGGCATCCACAGAAGAAGTACAACAGGTTGTAAAATTATGTAATAAACATAGAATAAAATTCAAAGCGCAAAGCACGGGGTTAGGACCGTGGAATCAACCCTCCACTGATAATTCTATAATCCTCGATCTCCGCAGGATGAATAAAATTGTAAAGATTGATGAAAAAAATCTGTATGCAGTAATCGAGCCATACGTAAGTGGAGCACAGCTACAAGTTGAGGCAATGAAGTTTGGACTTAATTGCCACATGCCGGGTGCAGGTCCACAGGTATCTCCTCTTGCAAGTGCTACATCGATGGCGGGTCCGGGTTTTACATCTCCATCTACCGGTCATAGTTCAAGAAATGTCTTAGGTGTTGAATGGGTATTACCAACTGGAGATATTATGAAATTAGGATCTATTGGTCTTAAAAATAATCCCGATTGGTTTAACGGGGATGGTCCTGGTCCCAGTTTAAGGGGTATAATGCGGGGATGGGTCGGAGCAAAATCAGGAATCGGAGTATTTACTAAAGTAGCTGTGAAATTATTTCCTTATCCATGCAATACGAAATTTAATGTAACTGGAAAATCTCCTAATTATGGATTTGAGATTCCTAACTATATTAGACTTTATGTCATGGATTGTGGAACTTACGAATATTTAGAAGAAGTTATGTTGAAAGTTGATGAGGAAGAACTCTCTTTCATGTGTAGTCATTTATCTGGTTCAGGTTTAGCAGCAATATGTTCTAATTCTTTAGATAGTTTAATAAAAAAGGCTGAGCTTGCCAAATTAAAAGTTCCAATAGTTATATTAATTGCCGCCCGTACAACACGCGAATTTGATTATAAACAAAAAGTAATGGATGATATGATAAAAGAATTAAATATAGAAAATATTATTGGAAAATCATACTCTCCGGATCCAATGTTTTATGCTGAGGCTTTACGTTCGAATTTGGGGTTACATGGTTTCATTACGACTGGAAGTTTTCAATCTTCTAAAGGGGGATCTGATACAGCTGCCCTATGTCTTCTTAGTACAAAAATGAATATCCCCTTGAAGATGAAATATATTAAAACAGGAGCAATTGGTAACGATTTTGGGAAAGGAGTATGGATGACTTCCTATGAATCTGGGCACTATTACCATATGGAATCGCCGACCATGTTCGATCAAACAGATGACCATAGTGTTAAGGGAATGGCTGAGTATATGGAAGACAGTAATCAACTTGATTTACTACAGCATCTAGGTGCTCCGTTTTTTGTCGAAGGAACCCCGATGCATGAATTATTTGGACCGCACATGTCTAATTATCATGTTTGGCTGAGAAAAATTAAAGAAGCATTTGATCCAAACGACATAGCAGATTCTGGATTTTATATTTCACCTAGCACACAAGAATGAAAAAATGCTGATAATTAATAAGTAACATGTATTTTTATCGTCTAATTATTCTCAATCATAAGTTTTTTATCATTCTAGATATTCCCAAATAAGACTCAGATTTTTATATTTTTAAATTAATACATATATAATCTTTATAGTTAGAAATAAAAACTTTTAGACCTAGATGTAAGTCAATGATTGATGAAGAAGAATATCAGAAAATGATTAAACGGTGTCTGCGCTGCTCGATAAATGAATAGAATACGAATCTTTCATTCGGAATGCAAGTGGATACCGCAAGTTCAGATTAAAAGCCAAAAATACGCGACTGCCTGTCCATCAATGGATATGTATAATTTCCACCCATATAGTGGAGGTGGAAAAATTATTTTGGCGTTATTACTTGAAATGGGTCGAATAAATCCTTCAGATGAACTCCGAGATATCGTTTACAAATGCACAGAATGCGGGGCATGTGCCATTTCCTGTAAATTTTTGAATACGTTAGAACCTTTAGAAATAATTATGAAACTTAGGGAGAAGTTGGTTGATGCTGGATACGGACCAATGCCCAAACAGCAGCAATATATTGAATCAGTAAAAAAAAATAATAATCCTTACAATGAACCCCACGAGAAACGATTGGATTGGCTCCCAAAGGACATTGAACTCGATCCAAATGCTAAAGTATTATATTATGTTGGCTGTACCTCATCATATAGACGGGAAGAGATGGCAATCGCTTCAGTCCGCATAATGAATGAGGCCCAAGTTCCCTTTAATGTTCTAAGTGATAATGAATTCTGTTGCGGGAGTCCTATTTTAAGAACTGGCGATACCAAAACTTTTCAGGAATATCTTAATAAAAATCTCGATGTGATTGAGTCTAAAGGGATTGAAACTGTAGTCTTTAGTTGTGCTGGGTGTTATGATACATTTAAAGTGGACTATCCCTTATATCGAAATTATAATTTCCGTGTGCTTCATGTTGTTGAATTTTTCGATGAACTACTTGAAACAGGACAATTAAAACTTACTAATGAAGTTCCCTTAACAGTAACATATCACGATCCGTGTCATTTAGGGAGGAATGCCGAATGCTATGAAGAATGGGATGGAGATGTTGTAGATTTAATGCCCTTGGTTTCAATAAATATGCCACCAAAACCTAAAAGAACAGGTGCCAAAGGAAATTATAATGCTCCAAGGAATATTCTTAAGAGAATTCCTGGAATAAAATTCGTTGAGATGGAACGAATAAAAGAATACGCTTATTGTTGCGGTGCTGGAGCGGGAGTAAAGTCAGCTTTTCCCGAACTTGCGCTCAACACAGCCAAAACTCGGATAAAAGAAGCAGAAGATACTGGAGCAGAAGTATTAACTTCAGCTTGTCCTTTTTGTTCTACAAATTTACAAGATGCTATTAATGATAGTGGTTCTAAATTAAAATTTTATGATATTAATGAATTATTACTCATGGCTTTAGGTTTGGAAACAAAAGCTTTAAAGAAAAAAATGGCGGAGGCTGCTTAAATGACATTGGATAAAGAGATTTTAAAAGAATTTGTTGATATAGTTGGTCAAGGAAATATAGATGATGGAGAAGTTATGACAAATGCTTACGCTTATAATTGGTGCATGGAAATTTTTAATTATATGGAAGGAAAGGAGGCTATTCCATTTTCACCTATTCCTAAGGCTGTAGTTTTACCATCATCTACAGAAGAAGTAGCTCAAATTGTAAAATTGTGTAATAAGTATGGCATTAAATTCAAAGCGCAATCTACTGGTTTAGGACCATGGAATCAACCTTCTACAGACAATTCGATAATTATAGACCTCCGAAGAATGAATAAAATTGTAAGAATTGATACCAAAAATCTTTACGCAGTGGTAGAACCATATGTAAGTGGGGCACAATTACAGGCAGAAATTATGAAACATGGCCTTAATTGCCATATGCCAGGTGCGGGACCTCAAGTTTCTCCCCTCGCAAGTGCAACTAGCATGAATGGTCCAGGTTTTACCTCTCCTTATACGGGACATAGCGCACGCAATGTATTAGGTGTTGAATGGGTATTACCTGATGGAGAAATTATGAGATTAGGGTCTCTTGGGCTTAAAAATAATCCAAATTGGTTTAATGGTGATGGTCCGGGTCCTAGTCTTAGAGGAATCATGAGGGGTTGGGCCGGCGCAAAATCTGGCATTGGTGTATTTACAAGAGTTGCTGTTAAACTCTTCCCATATCCGTGTAATACTGAATTTAAGTTAGACGGCTGTTCTCCAAATTATGATTTTGACATCCCTGATTTTATGAGAGTATATGTTATGGACTGTGGGACGTTTGGTTATCTTGAAAAAGTAATGTTGCGTGTAGAAGAGGAGGAAATTTCATTTATGTGCAGCCATTTGTCGGGTTTTGCAGTAATGGCAATATTTGCCACCAGTATTGAGGATTTAATGGATAAAATGGCTATAGGAAGCATGAAAGTTCCTTTAGTTGTGATCATAACAGGGCGAACTCACCATGAATTTGATTATAAACAGAAAGTGATGAGTATGATTCTTGATGAGATGGAATTAACTAACATTATTGGAACCTTATATACTCCTAATCCTATTTTTTACGCAGAAGCCCTTAGGTCGAATCTTGGGCTTCACGGATTTATTGCTACGGGTGGTTTTCAGAGCACTAAAGGTGTATGTGATACTGCTGCTATTTGCCTTCGTAGCGAACAAAAGAATATTCC
>JBHLNT010000026.1:0-37028 GCA_048941265.1 Promethearchaeota archaeon | reverse complement strand
TAATCTAATAATAGGGGTTTTAGGCATGGTAGTAGAATACGATACAGTATCGAATTTTTGTCCAGAATGTGGGGGTTTGACTCAAGTTTTTTATGAAAGAGGGGAGACTGTATGCAAGGCTTGTGGTTTGATTGTAGATGAGCGCGGGCTTGATTTATCTCATAGTGGGATAAGGGCATACACTAAGCAGGAAAAAGATAAGAAGGAAAGAACGGGTTGTCCTATTTCGATTTTGATGCCTGACATTGGATTGAGTACGGTAATCGATCGAACTAAGATAAAAAATCCAGACTTACGCAGGGCGGCAAAGTGGAATACACATATGACATGGGAAAAGAGGAACATGCTAATTGCGATTACGGAGTTAAAGAGGATTGGCAGCAACTTAAATTTCCCAGAGCGCGTGAAGAAGTCAGCAGTTCGGCTTTACAAGGAGGTTTTTAAGAGAAAGTTATTGAGAGGCAGATCGATAAATGGCATGGTTGCGGCGTGTGCGTATTTTGTATGTAAGGAGGAGAAGGTTCCGATAACGCTGCAGGAGATATTAGATGAGGCCTCAATTAATCAAAACATTGTAAAGAAATGCTATAAAATTTTGGTAAGGGAGTTGAATTTAAAATCGCCTCATATTGATCCGGTTTCCTTAATTCCGAGGTATTGTGCTGATTTAGATTTAGGGATAGAAGTAGAGAAAGAGACGATAAAGATAATGAAGAAATTTATAGGCAAATCGTCAATTTGCGGGAAGGATCCGAAGGGATTGTGCGCTGGGGCAATTTATTTAGTTGCCAAGCTCAAAAACAGGAAAATTAGTCAAAAGGAGATCAGTCGGGTTATTAATGTCACGGAAGTGACCCTACGCTCGCGGTATAAGGAGTTATTGAACGGCATTAGTTTTAATTTTTAGGTAAGTCATTAGGATTTATTTTTCTTTCTTTCTTTTTTTAAATTTTTTTAAATTTTTTTGAAAAGAACCGTAATTTTTTTCAGTTTCAAATTCTAATTTTTTTAAGGTTTAGTTATAGAGAATTAGATAATAATCTGATATTAGTTGAATTTTGGCAGAATTTTGATCAAATGATCGACAATGGTAATTGTTCAGAGATTTTTTATAATTTTATACAAAACTCAAAACTCATGGTATCTTGTTGGTTTTTTCAAAAGTTTTATATATAAGTTGATGATAATAAACAAATTAATCAACATTTAATTCAAAAACAAGTCCAATATATTAAATTATATTTTAAAAAATCAAAAAAATCAAGAATACCAAAAATACTAAAAATAAATAAGATGAGTTTACAATGACGGAATGGGAAGATGAGAAAGTTTCGATTGGGAAAAGGACATCTTACTCGATGATATGGCTATTTGATTATATTGTAATAGCAGGTCAGTTGTTATTGCTATTCCACTATTACCAGGTCGAGATCGGATTATCTACTGTTTTAGTGGGTCTTGCATTTACAATCTTCGCGATATGGAATATGATTAACGATCCTCTCATTGGATTTCTGACTGATAAGCCCATGCGATGGTCGAAAAAATGGGGGTTGCGAATGCCGTGGATCCTTATGGGAGGTATTCTAACTACGATATTTTATGTCCTCATATTCACGGTACCTAATGTTGACCCGAAGAAGGATCCTTGGCCGATATTTTGGTATATTGTAATCATGATATGTCTTTACGACACCTTTTATACAATTCTTACTTGTCATGCCTACGGAGGTTTTGCTAATGTATTTCGTACTAGGGAAGATCGCAGGAAGGGTGGTACAATAGGTCAGTTCATGGGTACATTATCACGATTTATTATGATGGGAATCTTAATTCCTCTCATTCTTGTAACCGGAGATCCCAGCTCATATATTAGATGTGCAATATTCACAGCTATAGTGATAGGTATTGCTCTCGTCCTTTTTATTCCCGGAATCCATGAAAGTGAAGCGGTAAAAACGCGTTATCTTGCGGTGTGGGAATACTTAAAGGAAAGAAAATTGCCCTACTTTAAGTTCCTTAAAATCGTGTTTAAACAAAGAAATTATATGTTAACTCTTTTTTCTTTCGCGATGTTCACATTTAGCTATGCCTTATATTATGCAGCTACATTATATCTTGTTGAGGATGTCTTGAACCTAGGTGTTGAAGCAATAGCATATGCTGCTATATCATATACTGTAGGTTTTCTAATATCAATTTGGATATGGTCTCGTTTTGTTGCAGATAGATTGGGACATTCGAATACATGGGCGCTAGGTTTGATAGGTTTAGGTGTTGCATATTTAGCTGCTATGTGGTATACGACTTTATTTGAATATGTTTTATGGCATCTTATAGCAGGAATAGCATCGACTGGTTTTTATGCCGTTTGGCAGTCAGTTTTTTCGGATGCATATGATGAGGTTACTAACGCAGCTGGGGTTCACCAAGAAGCAGCACTTGTCGGAATTAATAACTTTTTCTTTCGGTTTTGTTGGGCGATTATTGGTATTGTTATGGCAGGCATTTTTATTGCAACGGGGTATGTCCCGGGTGCGTCTAAGCAGAGTGCGTCTGCCCAAATGGGGATTCGGATACTTATAGGAGGAATACCTGCAGCCTGTTGTTTCATTGGAGCTATAGTAATGGTTTTATATTACAATCTCAAAGGAGAGAAAAGAGAACAATTAATGAAAAGTTTACGCGAAAAAGGCCTTTAAAGTCATCAATTAGATGAAATTAATAAAATTATTTTTTTTTTACTGTATTTTTTTACTAAAATGAAATACAATAGAGTGCATCATCATTAAATGATTCAATGGGGTTATAAATAACAAAAATGGATGGTTATCAAAATAGATTAGAATTATTTACCGCGTCCAGTTTTTCTTGCAGCAATTAAACCCACTTTTCTACCAGGAGGTGCATATCTCGAAGTTGTGGTTGAAATATGTGGATGTTTATGTCTTCCACCGCCAAAGGGATGATCAGAGGCATTCATAGCGCATCCTCGGACAATAGGCCATTTTTTAGCTTTAGATTGAATATAATAGAATTTATTTCCTGCTTTGACAAAAGGTTTGTCCGTTCTGCCACCACCAGCAACAACTCCTACCGTACAGAGACAATTTTCGTTAAACCATCTTCTTTTTTTAGAACGAAATAGCAATTCAGTTTTATTTCCCGCTCTATCTCTTACGATAGCTGCTACTCCTGAGGCTCTAGCAAATTTACCTCCGTCTTGGGGTTTTCCTTCAATATTATATACGAAAGTCCCTAGAGGAATTACTTTTAGAGGCAAGATATTTCCAACTTCAACTGGTTGACCGCCCTTAGCTTGAATAAATTCATCCCCTTCAAAAATACCTTCTGGAGGAAGCCATAATCCTTTTTCACCATCGTCATATTTAACTTTAGCCACGGGGGTCATTCTTCCCGGCGAGTGAATAAGTTCAATCACTCGAAATTTAAATTGATCTTGTCCTTCTTTGAAAGGGCGATATCTAACCTTACCAATATGTCTATGACTAGGAGATCGTGCCCATAGATGTCCATGTCCTTTCCGTTGTACGAGAATTCTTTTTCCCATTTGCTTCACGAAATAGAATAATTAGGATATTTTAATTAATTAAAGTTTAAAATTTTTATGATTTTTCTTAGAAAATAACTAAAAGCTATTAAAAAGATAATGATAGATTTATTTTTCTATCAGATTGATTTAAGAAAATTTAGAGTTTATTATTTTTTAATAATTCATCTATATTATAATTGAATGCGATAGGAATTTCTCTTTCAATAATCTCTCCAGCAAGATTTTTCAAGAGCAGTTCTTTGACTTCTTGAGGGTTGGTAGTTTGTCCTAAAATCCATCCCAATTTTACATAACCGACTTCGGGTAGCATATTTTTTCCTGGGATGACTCCAATATTTTGTAGTTCTCTTCCGGTTGAGTACACATTCATCCCTACAAAACCATGCAGAGTTTGCGTGGTCATAAGAACGATAATTCCCTCTTGAACGGCTCTTTGAATGGATTCATAGACAGTTGTACTTACATGCCCCAGTCCCGTGCCAGCAAAGACAATCCCTTTATATCCTTTATCAATATAAAAGTCGATAAGGTCATTATCCAATCCCGGATATGAATAAACTAAGGCCACTTTTTTCTCAAAATTAGGGCGGGCGTTTGTTTGAGATTTCGATCGTTTATGATATTCATTTTTGAACATTTTTATGATCCTGTTTTGAATCATTCCCAATGGAATATCGTCAATTGATCGGAAGGTATTTCGAACCGAAGAATGCATTTTTCTGACCAAAGTTCCTCTATGGATTAACCCATAATCGTGTGAAGTGGAACCTAACATCGTAACTACTACTTCAGCAATGTCGGAAGTTGCCACAGTCGTTGCATTAATCAGATTTAAGGCAGCATCCGAGGAAGGTCTGTCAGAGCTCCTTTGACTTCCCACAAGAACAACGGGGATTGATAAATCTTGGAGCATGAATGATAGAGCTGCCGATGTGTAGCTCATGGTATCTGTTCCATGGCCTATAACTACCCCATCTTTTCCTGAATTTGCCGCATCTTCCACTTTTTTCGCTAATTGCTGCCAAAATTCGGGTCTCATGTTTTCTGAGAGAATTTCGAAAATAATTTCCGTTTCAAGATTGCAGATTTCAGCTAATTCTGGGACAGCGCTAAATAATTCACCGGGAGTGAAAGATGGAATGACTGCCCCTGTAGTATAATCTAATCTTGAAGCCACAGTTCCCCCGGTTCCAAAAAGTATAACATTCGGGAGTTTTTTATTCACAGGAAATTTTTTTTCTGGAATCTTATAATGTGCTTCTCTTTTCCCAATTTTTTCAATTTTGAGGATGTGAGATGCGTGAATGCCGATATTGTAATTATTTTCAAGCTTAATTTCAATATAATCTGGAGCGGAATACTCATTTCTGGGGAGCACGATACCTTCATATTCTCCCTCTTTAATTTGGACTTTAATAATATCCCAGATGTCAACTTTATTTTTCTTTAAAATTTCCTTTCCTTTGCCTTTATAACCTTTTAAATCTTCTGCCAATTATTTCAACTCCACTAATTTTTTTTGTAGTGTTGTTTTTAATTCATTCGATACTATTTTCCCGTCAATTTTTCCTCTTACTTTTTTCATAACTTCTCCCATCAAGGGTCCCATGGCTCTCATTTCTTTCTCTTTAACAATATCCATGTTGGTATTTATGATATCAAGGATGATTTTCTTTAAGTCGTCTTTAGAAATTTTTTCAATTTGCAACTCTTTTTTGAGTTTATCTATTGTGGAATTGGGATTATCGGACTTTGTGATCATAAATTCTTCGATAGCTTCTTTGCCGATTTCGTTGTGTTTTAAAAGAGTAAAAATATCAATAAAATCCTTCTGTGTTATATTTTCTACTTCCTTCCCATCTCTTCTTAGAGCCGTAGTTGTTTCTAACAGGGTAGTGATTATAAGAGTAGGATTTTCAGGTAAGATTTTAAGTAGTTCATTAAAAAGATTTAAATTTCCAGTAAAAATTAATTCTTTAATTAATCGCTCTTCCATCTTATATTTATTAGAGTATTGCTTGATGATGGTCCATGGATACTCTGGAAGATTTTCTTTTATATTAGTAATTTCTTTTTCTGTATTTAATATTGTTTTAGAATCTGTATCAGGATAAAGTCTGGCACCACCGTGTAACTCTCTCAAAAATTCTGTATTTCCATTTTCTAAGGCTCTTCGCGTTTCGGGTGGAACTCCCTTGAATGCAAATTTTACCCTATTAATAATGACATCCATTGCTTTATCAATTTCATCCTTGGTTCCTAATACCAACACAAAACAGTCATTTTCTTTTGAATCTAATCGCTTGTAAATTTTTTTAATATCCTCGTCAGAAAATTTATAATTTTTTAAATTTTCATCCGAATGAATAATTCCTTTTAATCCAGAAATAGATTTGACTTTACTACTTACTTCGGTACCAAATCGATAATCTTCCATCAATTCTACGCCAAAAATTCCTTTGAAACCATTGATATTGATTCCATAAAGTTTTTTACCAGACTTTATTCCTTTAGCAATGAAATTAGATTTAGTACTTGCCAGTATTTTAGACAAATCAATAGGCTTACTTGAGATACTTTCTTCTTTTAAATTCCGTTTCTCTAATTCTTCTTTAATTTCAAGTATTTTTAATTGTCTGGAAACTTCATGATTGATTAATGTAGGAATCCAATCTAATTTCTGAACGCCTTTAATCTCGATTCTAGTCCCCTCTTTAATGCTTACATTAACATCTTGACGTATGGAGCCTAGTACCTTTTTAACATTAGATGTCCATAGTAATAATCCAAGACGCTCGGCTGTTTCACGGCACTCGTATGGATCGCGGATATCTGGTTTAGTTGTAACTTCTACTAATGGAATTCCTAATCGATCCAATCTAAAAAAATTTGTCTTATTTTCGGTTTTAATTTTCCTGGCAGCATCTTCTTCTAAACAAAGAATATCAATGCCAATTTTTTTTCCACTTTCTAAATCGACATAGCCATCTTTAGCTAGTATCATCGTTCTTTGAAATCCGCAAGGGACACTCCCATCAAGGTAGTTTTTTCTACATACATGCATTTCTTCAATAATATTAGCATGAAGTAAGAGAGCAATTTCCAGAGCAATTTTCCTAGCTTCATTGTTACATTCAAAAGGTGGTGTTTCATCTAATTCATATGTACAGATTACATCGTTATAGCCCTCGTATATTATGTCCATGCCTTTTTCATATTCGGTAAGCATAGCCTCATCATAAGTACCCATTTCTCCTAAGACAGGTCTCATGAATCGTTTTATGGTAAAATCAGGTTCGCGTGTTCCTTGTAGTTCATTCGGACACCTACAAAATAATTTTGTTTTAGAATCAAGTTGTTGATGAATTTCAAGACCACACATGAGGCCTAATTCTTCATAATCAAATTCTTCCATAGTTAATCAAATTTTTATTATAATTTATTGTTTTTTTATAGAGTTAATTGATTTTATTGTTCCATAATCTATAACGAGGATGAAAAATATAATATTTCTCACAAAATTTAAAGTTAAATTAGTGTCTCTTTTAAATAAAGTCTCTCATTATTTTGAGAAATATTGGCAACTTTTAAAAGATAATTTTATATAAAATCATAATCTTCCCTATGTTCTTTTTTTGATACTCGAATGTGAAAAGTTAAATCCGTTCTATTTACGATTCCAATCCAATAGATTTGTTCAAAATACTTTAACAAGGTTAATAAAACCATGTTATTTGTTACAAAATCCGGGTCTATATCTTCTTAGAAACATACGGTCCGTCAGGTTTATAAGCAAGAGAATAGAACCAATCTTTAGCTCCAATTCCACTAATAACAGCCAATTTGTGTGCGTCAAAATTTTCGAGTGAGATTTTTTCTGCATTGTCCATTAATAATTTACCATAGCCTCTGTGTTGAATTTGAGTAAATCTATTAGGTTTTAAATCTTTAGGGACTAATTCTCCAACTACTTTAATTTCTCTAACAATTAAGGTTTTTCCATCGTTTAGTTCCGGTCTATGGGCAAATTCAGAAGGTTTTCGTAAGCGTAAATACCCAATTAAATAATTTTCTTTTTTATTTTCGTAGGAGAGAAATATCTCATTTCCTTGAGAAGCTTCATAATCTAAGCGATATAATTTTATATCATCAAATGAACGCTCACTTATTGCTTTTTTTCTGTTACTTATCCCGTATTCGCGACATCTAATACATTTACATGTATCATTCATCATTTTCAATTTTTCTTGAACAAGTTGCCGCAAATTACTATTTTTACAGCCGGCTTCAATCAAATAAGCCGGTATATCTCTCATTATTCTTTGAATTCTAACATAGGGGGGCAGATTTTTCTTAGCGTTTGCTATAAGATCAACTAAATCTTCTGTAGAATATGGAGTATACTTCCCATTAATCCACCAATCGTATAATTCTGTCCCTTTAATTACTAAACAGGGGTAGATTTTCAACATATCAGGTCGGTAATCGGGTATTGTAAATAGAGATGTGAACAATTCGATATCTTTAGCAAAATTAGAACCGGGTAGATTTGGCATTATATGTGCGTTTATTTTCAATCCAGCATCTTTGGCTATTCTAATTGCATCAATACTATCAGTACTTGAATGGCCTCGTTTAACTAATTCGTAGATATCTTCATATATAGTCTGTATCCCGATCTCTACACGAGTTGTTCCATAGTCTAGCATCCAATCTACATGGGTTTCTTTACAATAATCTGGGCGGGTTTCAATAGTAATCCCTATAACCCTTCTCTCAGATTTTTCAGCATACTGTTTTGCTTTTTCTAAATTGTTAACTCTCTTTTCAATTATTCCCTCTAAAGCTCCTTTCACAAAAGTTTTTTGATAATCTTTATCTGTTGATAAGAAAGTTCCACCCATAATTATGAGTTCTATTTTATCAACACTATGGCCTATAGCTTCTAAATCTGCAATTCTACTCTGAACCTGCTTATAAGGATCATAATAGTTATGAATTGACCTCAGTGCCGCAGGTTCACGACCGGTATAAGATTGTGCAACTTTCTCTCCTGGTTGAGATGACATCCCAGGACAATAAATGCAAGTACCAGGACAAGGTAAAGGTTTGGTCATGATTGCTATTACAGAAACACCGGACAAGGTTCTAGTGGATCGCCTTTTTAAAAGTCTACTAATAACCTGTTTTTCCCTTTCAGAAGCAAAATCTAATATTGTAGCATTCTTTATTACTTTATTATAATTATACTTCTTTCCAATCTGGCCTTTAATATTGGTTATTTTTTGACGTGTAGTCTTTGGATGTTTAATTAAATACTCGATGATATCTCTGGAAATTTTCTTTTCTAATTCAAAATTAAGTGTCTCATTCATGTTAAAATCTTTAATGAAAAAAATATGGGAAATTTTCTATATTCTAAGTTAAATTATATACTTTATAGCGTAAATATTTTGGGATTTCAATCAATTTAGTTATAACACATATAAGAAAAAAAGAAAAATTAATTGATTTGGAAAATTTTTCTAAGATAGCTTAAATTCTCTCTACTACAGTTGCGATACCTACGCCTCCTCCTCCACACATCATTTGGAGGCCATATCGTTTATTATAGTTATTTAGATAATGCACCATTTCGGTGAAGTAAATAACGCCTGACGCGCCAATAGGATGCCCTATGGATATTGCACCACCTGTTGGGTTTTGTCTAGGGTCGTCTAAGTCGTATCCAAGGTCTTTGCAAAAAGCTAAGCAGGGTGAGGCAAAAGCTTCGTTGGGTTCTATAACATCAAGGTCATCAATGGTTACATCTGCTCGCTTTAGAGCCTTTCTACTGGCTGGTATCGGTGCAGTTAACATTATCGTTACTTCGTCTCCAGCAACAGCGGTGGACAATATTCGAGCTATCGGTTTTAATCCTAAAGATTCAGCCTTTTCTTCAGACATTAATAAGGTTGCAGCGGCTCCATCGACTATTTGCGATGAATTCCCTGCAGTAACTCTTCCGTTCTTTTTACGAAATACGGGTTTAAGGGAAGTTAACATTTGCCATGCTTTTTCAGGGTTATCTAAATAATCGGGGCGAACAGTCTGATCTTTCGTAACGGTTGCCATTTCCTGTTTTTGTTTACCTGTTTCCTCATCTTTGATAGGTTTCATATTTTCGTCAGTATATTTCTTCAAGTAAGAGACTGGAACTACTCTTTTATAGTATTCATCTTCATTTCGCATCGCCTTAGTGGCCTTCACATGGGACCACGCACCAAATCTGTCTAATTGTTCCCGGGTAAATCCATAACGATCACAAATCATCTCAGCAGATACTCCTTGCGGTACAAATATTTTCATGAATTCTTGCATTCTATCGGACCATATAACTGGATAATTTTTTACTTGAGTAACGATTTGGAAAGAAATTCCCATGCTGTAATGAGTCATATTTTCTACCCCTGCCGCAATCATCATATCACCATCCCCCACCTTTATTGCATTCGCACATGTATTTATCGCTTGAAGCCCCGCATTACAATACCTATCAACTGTTGCTCCTGCAATTTCAATGGGTAAGCCAGACATTATAACCGCCACCCTTCCTATATTACCTCCTTGTTCTCCTATTTGTGATAAACAACCCACATGACAATCTTCAATTTCACTTGGATCGAAATCTGGACATCTTTCTTTGGTCCTTTCCATTAGTTTTTGTAGTACTGTTATTAATAGATCTTGTGCCGAACATTCTCTGAAAGCTCCACCTAGTTTTTTCATCTGAGCTCTGCTAGATTTACCAATGGGGGTTCTAATGGCATCTACTACAACACAATCTTTTAATTCTTTCATTCACATCAACATATTCTTTAAAATAAGATTTTAAACTCAAATTTTTAAATGATTTCCATTAAATGTTAATTATTATATTTGTATAGACTATTTATAAATTAATTGATACTCTCGTAAAATCAATACCTTTATCATCAAAAATCAAGTTTTTCAAAATACCTTCTGCGTCATTTATTATTTGATTTATCATTTCCTCTACTGTAATCATTTTATCAATATTTGGGATTGCCATGGACATATCGGTATATTGAGGTCTGTTGGACCTAAAATGTAAGACTTGTTCAATGAAATCCGGATCAAAACAATTGGCATTAATGATTTGCCGTTTCCAACCTTCTGGAATTGGACTTTCAATTGTAGGGAGGAAAGCAGTACACATATGGACTGCTTGTGCACCTAAGACGAGAGCAGCCAACAGTCCTTTTCCATCACAGATTCCTCCAGAAGCAATTACAGGTTTTTTTAAAAACTTTTTAGCATTAACTAGGTTAATCAATAATGTATTTTGCTGAGGATTCTTCAATCCACCACCTTCTAGACCTGTTAGAATTATGGCATCAGCACCCGATTTTTCTGCTGATATGGCATGTTTCATCGTTGTGGCCTTATGAATCCACAACATTTCTTTCTCTTTTATTTTCCTTCCCAAGTTTTCAGCTTTGAAAGCTGCTGTTATTATGGTGTTTAATCCCTCTTCTTTTGCTATTTCTAAATATCGGAAAAATGGATGCCCTGGTTTTACATTAACATCAACGGAGAAGTTAACACCAAAGGGATTATTTGTAATGTTTTTAATATACTGAAGTGCGTCTCTAAACTCATTTTCATTTTCATAAGAAGATGCGGTGAGTGTACCGAATCCCCCAGCTTTACTAATAGCTGCAGTTAAATTCTTATTATCATAGCCAGCAAAAGCACCAAGTATAATTGGATACTGGCAGCCAATCATTTCAGTAATGACAGTTTTCCATTTCAATTATATCACTTTAATGTATTAAAATTCAATAATGTAAGACTCAGATATCAAAAAAACTATCTTAATTCCAATTTAATGAAAGTTAAAAATAAAATTATTTGAAAATTTATTGTCTAGATATGAAGTTAATATTATGTGATATAAATGAGCTCATGATTAAAGCTTGGAAAAAGTATTTCAATTACGATTCTAACGTCGAGATTTACCATGGTTCCATTTTTGCTTTACATACAGATGCAATTGTAAGTCCCGCGAATTCGTTTGGTTTCATGGATGGTGGCTTAGATCTACAAATTTCGAGATTTTTTGGATGGCAGGTACAGGAACGACTTCAAGAAATTATTAAAAATAAGCATCACGGTGAATTATTGGTTGGAAATGCTGAAATTGTTGAAACTGACCATGACATAATACCATTTGTTATATCAGCTCCCACTATGAGGGTTCCAATGATCTTAAAAAATTCTGTAAATGTTTATTTAGCGACAAGAGCATTATTGATATTGATTAGATATGAAAAATTTCCAGATGGAAAATTAATCAGAGATTTTGTAAAAAAGATAGCCATCCCCGGAATGGGAACCGGAGTAGGACGTTTATCTTATGATATTTGTGCTTCACAAATGAAAAAGGCAATTGATGATTTTTATTACGAAAAATTTAAATTTCCAGGATCTTGGTATGAAGCTCAGAAGAATCATCAATTATTATACCAGAAAAATATCACTGATTTGCAACTGGACAATGAACATTAGTTAATTTGACGGGGTTTATGACTTCTTCATTAATCAACAGGTATTTTTTTACCTGAAAAGTCTCGTTTATATTTGCCAAAATCTTCAATTTTTCTCAAAGTGTCCGAATTAAATATGGGTCCATCCTTACAAACCAATAATCCGAGAGGGTCCAAAGCACATAACCCGCATATTCCACAACCACATCTCATAATCCGCTCAAGACTGGCGTAATATTCTATATTATGCTTTTCACATATTTTATATAGTTTATACAACATCGCTTCTGGACCACAGGCATAAACAATCACGTTAGATATGTCTGTTTCACTATAATCCTTAACTAAATTCTCAAATATATCAGAAGCGAATCCTTTTTCTCCATAACTTCCATCGTCAGTACAAAAATGAAATTGAGAAAAGTCTTTATTATATACTTGGAATTCATCCATGTACATTAGATCACTCTCGATTTTTGCCCCTTCAATAACTGTAAAATGAAATTTTCTTTCGATAAGTTCAGCTGAAAGAGCTTTTAACGCAGCCATGCCAATCCCCCCTCCAATCAGGAAAATTTGTTTAGAAATATCATCTGGAACAGTAAAATTATTACCGAAAGGTCCTCTTACGCCTATATAATCACCTATTCTTAATTCATGGAGAGCGTTTGTACATTCTCCTACATTTTTCACAGTAATAGACCAGTTTCCATCTTTACCATAACCTGATATTGACATTGGAACCTCATCCACTCCTGGAACCCATATCATTACAAATTGGCCTGATTTAGGAGAGATATATGTTTTAGCGTAAGATTCTTTCATGTTAAAAACTATGGTTTTCACACCATCACATTCATTGATAATTCTTTTAATTTTTACTGTTTTTATCATGTTTTCAGTCAAAATCAGGTACCTCTTGGATTTTAAATTGGTGAGCTAATCCTTTGATATCGTTAATTGATGTAAACTCGTATTCTTTTAGATATTTGATTATTCCTTTATTGATTTCAGTGATTATTTCAATACCTTTATATAACGCCGTGCCTATTTGTACTGCTGAAGCTCCAGCTAGAAAAAATTCTATCACATCTTCCGAGGAATCAATTCCTCCACATCCAATAATGGGAATTTTTAAAGATTTATATAGATCATATACTTTTTTTATGGCTATTGGATGAATAGCTTTCCCTGAAAGACCTCCACTTCCATGGGACAGAATGGGTCTTTTTGTATTCACATCAATCGTCATGGCTGCTAAAGTGTTTATCGCAACCACTCCATCAGCACCACCTTTTTCTGCGGCTAATGCGATTTCATTTAAATTTGTAACATTAGGATTCAATTTTACGAAGAGGGGAACAGTTAAATTTTCCTTTAGGAACTTTACAATGTTATATGTTAAATTTTTATCAATACCAATGGAAGAAATTTCAGCATGCGGGCAGGAGATATTGATTTCAATTGCATCAGCTCCTGCGTTTTCGGCTTTAGTCGCTACTTCAAGATAACTCTCATCTGTATCTCCAAATACACTCACTATTAACGGGATATTGTGCTTTTTTAATTTTTTTATTTCAACCTCAAATTCTTTAATTCCGGGATTTCCTAATCCAACGCTATTTAAAAACGATCCAGGATAGACTTCTATTATAGAAGGATTTTTATACCCTTTTCTTGGTACTGGTCCGATTGATTTGGTAGTTATTGCGCCAGCACCTGCATCGATGACTCTGATCATCAAAGAAAAAGACACTCCTAAAATTCCCGATGCTAAAATTATAGGAGATTTTAGTTTTAATCCAGAAATATTTGTTTCTAACATTATTTTATAATAATTTTTAAATCCTTAATAATAATTTTTAAATCCTTAATAATTAATAGAACTAGAAAAATGAAATGTTTCATTGTTGATACGTTAAGTGGAGTTTTTGCGTTTGATGAGGCTGGAAATATTTTAAATTTCATTGATTTTAACAATAATGATCAAAAAATAATAAAATTTTATGAATCAATCGATTTAGGATTAAGCGACAAAGAATATGAGCAATTTCTTTTAGAATTGAAAAATTCTGGTTTTGATGAATTTTTATTTGATAATAAAGAATTAAAAGAGCTAACCTCTGATAAATTAGGTTTTCAGGCCTTTTTTGATCCTCATTCATTAGAATTTAAAAATTTTAGATTAAACTTAGTAGACCAACTGAAAAAAGTAGGTTTATCATTCTCACATGATGAATTGTTGGAAAAATACAAGCAAATCAATGAAGAACTTATTAAAAAGAGAATAAGTCAAGCTGGTTCACAAACTGACATTATTATTATTCAAATTATAGAAACTCTTAATATTCTTAAAAAATCAATTAGTTTATTCTCAACTCGTTTGAGAGAATGGTATGGGTTACATTTTCCAGAATTGACGGATAAAATAATTGAAGATAATATTCAAATGGCGCAATTAGTTTCAATCCTAGGTGAAAGAGAAAATTATACGCTTGAAAATATTACAAAAAATTTTGAATTTAGCGAAAATTTAGTAAAGGGGTTAAGCATTAAAGCTTCTGAATCAATGGGTGCGAATTTCGATCTTAAAATGGTACAAGATTATGCAAATCAAATATTATCTTTAGATTCCTATAGAAATGAGCTCGAAAATTACTTAGACGATTTAATGGAAAAAACAGCACCAAATCTCAATGCGATTGTAGGGAATCTAATAGGAGCCAAGCTTATTGCTAAAGCAGGTAGCTTAAAAAAACTTGCTTTTATGCCCGCATCAAGGATTCAATTATTAGGAGCCGAAAAGGCTCTCTACAGATTTCTTAGAAGCGGAGATAAAAGACCTAAACATGGATTAATCTTCCAATGGAGACAGATTAGAAGTAGTAAGTTCCATCAACGGGGCAAAATCTCACGATTAATAGCTGGGAAAGTAGGTATTGCTTCAAAAGTTGATTATTTTGGTGGTGATTTTATAGGTGATGTTTTAACAAAAGAAATTGAGGAAAAGATAAAAGAAATTGAAGCAAAGTATCCGAAACCACCAAAAAAGAAAATTGAACCTATAAAACCCTTCAAGAAAAAAAAGCGAAAAAAACCAAAAAAGATTCAACAATGAAAAGCTTAATTCACAAAGTATAGCATGCAAATTTGGAAAAAAATTGTATTTGATAAGACTTCTTATGGTAAAAGTCATTAATATAGAATAATGAACGTTCCATTAAAGATTGATCTAAGAGGAAAAACTGCTGTTGTAACGGGTGGTGGAGGTATACTCTGTGGATGTTTTTCAGAGGCGCTTGGAAAATGTGGAGCCAAGGTTGCCGTTCTTGATTTACGAAAAGAAGCTGCAGATAAAGTTGCCAATAAAATTAGGGCAAATGGGGGAATTGCTATGGGAATTGAGGCAAATGTTTTACAAATTGAGAGTTTATTAGAAGCTGAAAAGACTATAACAAACGAATTTGGCCCTTGTAATATCCTAATTAACGGAGCGGGGGGGAATCATCCTAAAGGGACAACCTCAAACGAATTCTTAACTGTCAAAGATTTAGAGAGAAAAGAAGAGCAAATTAAAACGTTTTTTGATCTGAAACTAGAGGGATTTAAGTTTGTATTTGATCTAAATTTGATAGGAACTCTTCTTCCAACGCAAGTTTTTGCAAAAAAAATGATACACCAAAAAGGCGCAGTTATTATAAACATTTCTTCAATGAATGCATTTCGCCCGTTAACTAAAATTCCGGCATATAGTGCAGCAAAGGCCGCCGTAAGTAATTTTACAAAATGGTTAGCCGTACATTTTTCAAGAGTAGGGATCCGTGTAAATGCAATTGCTCCAGGATTCTTTCTAACAGATCAAAACCGACCTTTGCTGATTAAGGATGATGGATCATATACCCCTCGAGCAGAAAAAATCATGAGTCAGACACCTATGCAGCGCTTTGGTAAGCCCACAGATTTGCTTGGAACTCTTCTTTGGCTTGTGGATGAACAATCCTCTGGTTTTGTAAATGGAATTGTTGTTCCTGTAGATGGTGGTTTTTCTGCATACTCCGGGGTATGATTAGAGAAATAAAGAAGGTAAAAAAAGTATGATAATGACGTTCAGATGGTATGGTGCCGAGGATCCAATACCACTTAAATTTATAAAGCAGATTCCAAGAGTATCGGGGATAGTTTCTGCATTATACGACGTTCCCATAGGTGATGTGTGGCCTTTAGAAAAGCTATCTTTGCTTCAAAAAGAAATTGAAGCTACCGGATTAAATTTGTCAGTAATTGAGAGTATTCCAGTCCACGAAGATATTAAGCTGGGACGTAAAAATCGAGATCAATTGATAGGTAACTATTGTCAAAGTATTAGAAATATGGGCTCTCTTGGTATTAAAATTCTCTGTTATAATTTTATGCCAGTGTTTGATTGGACCCGTACTGATTTGGCAATGAAACATCCTGATGGATCTACTTGTCTTTGCTACAGTCAGGAGGAGCTAAAAAAAATTGATTTAAGAAAAGACTCTTTAGAACTTCCAGGTTGGGCAACAAATTATACAAAAAAAGAATTACAAACTCTTTTAGACGCCTATTCTGAAGTAGATGATGAAATGTTATGGGCAAACTTAGAATATTTCCTAAAAAAAGTGGTTCCAGTTGCAGAAGAATCTGGAGTAAAAATGGGTATTCATCCTGATGATCCTCCTTGGTCTATCTTTAATCTTCCCCGGATAATTACCAATGAGGCTGCTTTAGATCGTTTTATAAAGATTGTAGACAGTCCTTCAAATGGAATTACTTTTTGTACGGGTTCTTTTGGCCCCAATTCAAAAATGGATTTAGTGAAATGTATTCGCAAATACGGAGCAATGGGACGTATCCCTTTTACCCATTTGCGAAATATTAAACGCACGGGAGAATATAGTTTTCATGAAGTCGAGCATCCAACTGAGTTTGGTGATATCAATATGTATGAGGTGATAAAAGCATATATCGAAATTGGATTTACGGGGGCGATACGTCCTGATCATGGAAGGATGATTTGGGATGAAAAGGGACGACCGGGATATGGATTATATGATCGAGCATTAGGAGTAATGTATTTATCCGGACTTTGGGAGGGTATTCAAAAAACTCTCCAAAATAAATAAATAATTTGAGGTAATAAATTTGAGTAAGCAAGAGATTAGAACACATCCAAAATTTATTGATGTGTATATATCAGGATCAGCAGATAATTTAAAACTTTATTCTAAAAATTTAATTCCAGGGCATAATGTATATAATGAAAGATTAATTGAACAGAAAGGAATTGAATATAGAGAATGGGATCCTTATAGGAGCAAATTAGCAGCTTTAATTCTGGAAAATCCTAGGACCAATTTCCTCTCAAAAAATATAAATTGCTTATATTTAGGTGCATCATCAGGAACTACAATTTCTCATCTTTCTGATATAGTTAAGAATGGTATAATTTATGGCATAGAGTTTGCAGAACGAAGTATACGGCAATTAATTCAGAATACCTCTAATAGAAAAAATATCGTTCCTATATTAGGGGACGTTAGATATCCTGAAAGTTATGCGAAATCTATTTTTACTGAAATTGATTTAATTTATCAAGATGTAGCACAACCTAATCAAGCCGAAATCGCTGTTTTAAATTCTAATTATTATCTTAAAAGAGATGGTCTAATAATCTTAGCAATAAAATCTCAATCAATAGACAGCGTCTTAAAATCAGAAAAGATTTATAAGCTAGAAAAAGAGATTCTCGAAAACGCGGGGTTTGATATTTTGGAAAGTATAAATATACATAAATATGCTGCTAATCATATTATTTTAATAGTCAAAAAATAAGATTACTCAAAATAATCCGTAATTTTTTTAGTCCCAACTTCCTCATTTAGAATTTTTTTTGTAGTATCCCAGGATGTTCTAACGAAAGAGGGAACTCTTTTATTGTCTCTGATCCATTGCCTGAGAAAATCAGTAGTTCTTTTATCGGAGGGATATCCAGATCCAAGATCTCCATATTTCTGCTTTAATTTATTAATTATGGAGTCTCTTGTAACTTTTGCGACAATTGAAGCTGCAGACACTATGGGATATATATCATCAGCTCTATGTTTAGAAACTATTTTTAATGGTTTGTAGTGTAATAACATTTTTAAGGAATTTCCAAATCTTTCTTCATTCACGTCTACCGCGTCTACATATATTATATTCGGATGTAATTTGTTAATAATATCTGCCATTTTTAATTCTTCTAACCTATTTAAAGTAATTCTTTCTTTTTCTCGATTATCAATATCTTTAGCAGACACTATTACAATTTCAATAGAATGGCAATTTTCTTTTATTACTTTGGCAAGTTCATTCCGTTTGTTAGGTGAGAGTTTTTTAGAATCCTTTACTCCTATCTCTTTTAAAATTGCTAGTTTGGATTCGATAAAACAAACACCACATATAACGAGCGGTCCGATGACTGGACCTTTTCCAGCTTCATCAATTCCGCATATAAGGTTAGTTTTCTTCAAATAGATCCACGAAATCCTTTTCGGTATCCATCTTTTCTAAATCTTTTAATTTAATTACAGGAACTCCACTCTTTTTATCTGATATTTTAAAATCATTATTTACAATGAAAAATGCGTTTTTATGAAAAATTTCTGCAAATGATTTGAGATGTTGAAGGTTCAATTTAGAAACTTTTGTAGTCTCTTCAGAAAGCCCAGATAAAACCGGATAGAACTCATCATCAGCGTTTAAAACGTAATTATTAGAAGAAATGGATAACTCAAAAGGGAGCTGTCCTCTTTTATACCAAATTGTTGAGACTCCGATATCCTTGAAAATATCTTGAAGATGGGATTCAAAATCGGTTAATTCTCGACTTTTAGAACTTTGGTCTTGAATAAAATTGACTTTAATCTGCCATTCGAACACATTAATTTTTCTAAAAATCGATTTATCATCAAGGATTTCTAAGATTTTTTCTGCAATTTTTTGAGAAGGTCGCATGGTTTCATTTTCATAGGAACATAAGGTTCGTTTTGTGACACCTAACTGGTCAGAGATTTCTTTTCTAGAAAGATTTTTTTCTACTCTAATAGATTTCATTAAATTACCGTCGAGGAATATAATTCCTCCACCCCTTCGGGCTAAGATATGGGGATATTTTTGCTCTTTTAGTACATTCTCTAACGTTTTTAACGTTATGAAAGGTAATTCTTCCCTTATATAGATGGTATTATCTTCTAAATTCTGATATCTATTCTTAATTCCAATTAATAAAGGTTTAGAATTTAGTAATACTGATAAAAGTTTGATATTTTCTACTATAGAATCATTTAAATTGTCAATATTTGGAAAAACTTTTACTAAAAAGATGGAATTATCTTTTTTTACTAAAATATCAAAACAAAACTTAATACGTTTAGTAGGTTCTTCGAAATAAAAGGTTTCGAAATGTGCTTCCTTTAAAAGCGTGTCAATTCTTTGTATAATATTTTCTAATATCAATATCCTAATAGTATAAAGCAAGATAGAATAAAAAAATTTTTCTCTTTAATGTGAAATATGTGAAATCTAAATTTGAAAAAAAAATATCAATTTATCATAAAAAACCTTAATTTTATTGAAAAATACTTGTATTCAATAGTTTAAGAATTATTATCATATAGAAGTAAATAGAATTAAAAACAATTTGAAGCAATTCAAAAATATTTTTATTAAAAATTCATTTTAATAAATATTTTATTAATAAGCAAATGTTGAAAAAAATGGTACTTAAAATTGATAGAGCAAAGTTCGATCCTATCGAGAAAAGTGATTTTCCGGAAATAGTTGAAAGAAAGGGGATTGGGCATCCCGATTCTGTATGCGATGCCGCTGCTGATGCGTGTTCTAGAGCATTATGTACTTATTATTTTGAAAATTTTGGTCGATATTATCATCATAATGTTGATAAAGCAGCCTTAGTTGGTGGGATATCAAAACCCGAATTCGGAGGGGGTCTTATTCTCGAACCGGAGTATTTTTTAATTGTGGGGAGAGCCATTAGTCAAATTTTAAAGGAGAATAATTTAGAATATATCCCCGTAGCTACTATATGTCTTGATGCTTGTAGGCAAGTTGTAGGGAATATATTTAGAAATATTGATATTAAGTCAAATCATCATATTCAATTTGATTACGCAGTACGACCCGGTTCAATTGATTTAACGGGGGTATTTGAAGAATCAGATGCTAAAGAACAAGTACCTTTAGCAAATGATACTAGTTTTGGAGTAGGCTATGCCCCTTATTCGGATGTTGAGAAAATTGCATTAGAAGGGGAACGATTACTTAATTCTGATGCGTTTAAAGATAAATGTCCTGCTTCGGGGGAGGATATTAAGATTATGGTGCAGAGAGTAGACAAGGATATAGATATTACGGTATGCGGTGCAATGGTTACCAAATATATTAATGATAAAGATGAATATGTGAACTATACAAATCAAATGAAAGATGCAGTATTAGATTTAGCAGCCAAAATCATCCCAGAAAAAAATTGCGAATGTTCTGTAAACGTAGGTGATAATATTGAGAAAGGGATTCTATATTTAACTATAACAGGAACTTCCGCAGAAGCAGGTGATGATGGTGAAGTGGGGAGAGGGAATCGATCAAACGGCTTAATTACACCATGTAGAACTATGAGTTTAGAAGCTGTTTGCGGAAAGAATCCAATTAACCATGTTGGGAAGATTTACAACGTTCTTAGTACGGAAATTGCGCGTGAGATTTACGAAAGAGGACAAGGTGATATTATTGAAGCCCATGTAAAATTATTGTCTCAAATTGGTAGACCAATTACGGATCCATGGATTAATTCAATCAGTTTAATTCCGGCAGATAATGTAAACTTTTCGAGTATTACAAAAATCGCTGAGGAAGTTTCAGTTGAGAAGTTAAGTAAAGAAAACTTAATAGATCTTCGGGAACGCCTCATTGCGGGCAAAGTGCAAGTTTTTTAATTTTTTTTATTCTTTTTTTATTATTATTCTTAAAAATCATAATTCTTAATAATTAAATAGTAAACACTTATTTTTCGTGATTATAAATTGAGTTTGGACAAATGGATAAAGACTGAAGAAGAAGAAAAAGAAGAAGAAGAGAAGAAGAAAAAGAAGATTCTGAAGAAAAAACCTCCAGTAGAAAGTTTAGGGCAAGGAATTGATCCTTCTCTTTCTCAAGATAAACCATTCAAAAAATTGGTAAAATTTATTCTCATATGCCCTAAAAAGTCGTGTGGTTATAGAAAAACATTAATGAAGAAGCAGCTAAGTGAAAAAGATAAAGTTTGTCCTCGATGTAAGGGGATGATGAAAATTAAAGAAACATAATTTAATTTTTCTTATCTATAACTGGTTTCACTGGTAAATTTTTCAAATCAAATTTTCTCTCACAGTAAGGACACGTATCTTTTTTTCGCGTATATTTTAAAATAATATACCCTATTCCCAAAGTAAATAATGTCAGAAAGCATACTATTTCGTTATACTTTTGTGCAATATCTTTTCTTCTCAGCTCAACTTCGCGTTCACAGGTTTCGCAATAAATAATTCTTTTTACCGTAAGAACCAACCATTAATAGTATATTCTTTTTATATTTTTTATTAATGTTAACTGGTTTAATTAAGTTTTGTCAAAAATCAAACAATAATTTATTATTACTTTGGTATGGTAAAAAAAAGATTTATAAAATAGCTTTATAATTATAATGATTATAGATTAGCAATAAAAGATTAATAAAAAAAAACAACATTTTAATTATTGACTAATATTAGATTAAAATTAGAATGAGGTAAAATTAATGACATTATGCTATCATTGTGGAGAGGAAATTCCTCAAAACGAGGTTTATCATTGCGAAAAATGTGGTCAAAACTATTGTGGATTACATAAAGATCCATTAAACCATGAGTGCAATATTGTAATAGAATCTTTAAAATCTCAACAAATTCAAGCTCCAGAATCTACATATAGGGAGGTCCCCTCATATCAGCAGCGATATCCCGAACAACAAGCTGCTGATTCAACTATACGTGGAACTACCGATGGAAGTTTTAACTGGTATCGACAAGAAAGACACATCCCTGAGAATGCTTTCGATCCTGGCTCAGGAATTGAATTTAAGGGTATTTTATTTCCATATAAATCTGAATTTTTACATTTATTAATTGGTGCAAGTTTAATTTTCTTGATAGGGTTAATTGTATTTTTTAATCCTCAATTAATTCGGTTAAATTTAACCTGGGCAATATTTTTATTAGCAGGATTTTATACAACAGCGTTTCTATTTCATGAATTTGGTCATCGCCAAGTAGCTAAACATTTTGGACTTCAAACGAAATTTCGATTACTTACCTTCGGTATGATATTAACGGTTTTCGGATTGATAGCAGGTATTTGGTCTTTACTTTCAAATTCAGTTAGCTTACCCATATTAGCCTTGCCTGGTGCTGTCGTTGTTTTGGGCTTAGATAAGATTGATCGCAAAACAGGTTTATGTAAATCTGCTGGTCCGATTGTTAATTTAATTTATGGCATCATCCTATTAATTATATCTATAGGAATGCCTAAAGATTTGTTTCCGCTGAATTTATTTATTGGTTATGCTGCAGCTTTAAATTTTATGTTAGGCTTATTTAACATGATCCCAATTGGGATATTAGATGGGCAAAATATTTTTAAATGGAGTAAATCGGTATATTTTCTTTTAGCTGGTTTATTAATACTAATGTTAATAATCACTTACTCTTTGATTTACGCTCCAATTGAAACCTCGTTATACGTACCCGAAAGCATGAAAGGTAATGCCAGTTAATCTCATACAACAACTTTTTATAATCTTTATAAGTACTTATGGTTCTATATTTTTATAAGAAAAAATAAATTTTATTCCAAAACTAAAAAATAGAAGGATAATATTTTTAATATTATAGCCGTTTTAATATAACTAATAAACAGAACTTATTTAGAAAAAGGAATAGGGTTATAAATTAGTGCCATTTTGTGTATTTTGCGGAGAAGAAATAGGGTATTTGCCATTCAAATGTAAATACTGCGGAGGTACATTTTGTAAAAAACACCGCTTACCTGAAAATCATGAATGTACATTTGAATTAAAGCATATCTCAGTTGTTCCAACCTCTTCAGGTGAACCGAGTATAAGATATCGGGAAGAACCATTAAAAAGACCTAAAAAACCTCAATATGAATATAGGATTTTCCAAAGAACTTATGGACCATCTAAAACAGAATTTAAAGGGACTAAATTTTTAATTTTTATGATTGTGATTTTTTCTATAGTGGCTTTTATTTTTAGTCTTATAGGACTTGAGCGCTATATATTCCTTAGTCTTCAAGGACTTGTATATTATTATACTTATTATACTTTGTTTACAGCTTTATTTATCAGTTCTGGTGGATTATTGGGATTATTCATCTTAATGATTATGATGTATTTTTTATATAATATGACCAGATATTTAGAAATGCAATATGGGACTAAATTTTTAATAAATCTTTATATATCATGTGCCCTCTTTTCAGCGATGATATATATCTTATTACGGCTTTTATTTCATTTATATTATCCTATAGAAACTTATGGTGTTTATGTTGGCTTAGCGTGGGGGGGTATATTCGGAATCCTTTCCTTTACCATATTTCCTTATTATAATCGTAAAATGACAGGTTTGATGTACTTTATCCCAATTAGGGTTAAGGGAAGAACTTTCTTATTAATTATAATTTTAATCTGGCTAATTCCAGGTTTAATTTATACGCTTTTTTATCCATTATATGTTCTTTATTATATTCCAGATCTAGGTGGAATTTTAGCAGCTTATCTTATTTATTATAATAGATATAAAGTTCGTAAGTTATAGCTTTTTTTAAAATTCATAAATAATATCAATGTTCAAAAATTCTATCGTTATATTGGTTTAAACCTTAAAAAATTAGGGAAATTTTATTAAAATGCCTGAGGAACAAGCTTCAAAAATTATAGAATTAAACGAAGATTTAATCGAAAATAATGAAAGATTAGCTGACCAAAATAATCAGATATTAAGGGATAATAATATCAGGTCTTTTGATGTCGTGGGAGCGATAGGTGCTGGCAAAACAGCATTATTAGAAATAATTTCAGAAAAATTAGCAAAAAAACATAAGATCTTAGTTATTAATGGTGATGTTGCCACAAGAATTGATGCAAATAGGATTGAACAGTACGGTGTGAAAACCATTCAAGTCAACACTGGAAGAGAATGTGCTTTAAATGCCTTTCACATTTCTAAAATATTAAAAAATATTGATTTAAAAGAATATCGAGATGGAATCTTATTTATTGAAAATGTGGGTAATTTAATTTGTCCATCTGATTTTATTCTGGGTGCTGAAAAGAGAATCGTAATTGTATCTATCACTGAGGGACCATGGGTAATAATAAAGCATCCTTTATTGTTTAAATTTTCAGATATTGCTGTGATAAATAAAATTGACTTACTCGATGTTATAGAAGTTAATATCGATGAGATGATTAATGATGCTAAGGAAATTAATCCGAACCTTAAAATTTTTACAACTAGTGCAAAAACGGGAGAAAATATTTCCGAACTTATAAAAGCACTTGGTATTTAATACCTTATATTTTCGAATTTTTTCAGATTTATTAGAAATTATAATCTTAAGAGAAGGAGATCAAAATTCAATCCAAGTCTCTAAACAAGAGGGCGTGTAGACTTTTTGAAGTCTAACGGGGGCGAATATCAAGAAAGGATTGAATTAGGAGATTCCTTCTCTAAATAGATTTTAACTATAACTATATAAAGAAAAATTTTTTTATTTTTTCTTTAAATAGTTCTGATGTTAGTCAGAGTAATAAGAAACATTAAACTATTTAAGAAGTAGATAAAATAGTAAAATGGGCCTTGGAAAGAAAATATCACAAATAAATGAAATTTTATTTATACTTAATAATTATTTTATTCCTGCCCTGGCTTAAATGATCTTAGACATTTACACTACTAGTTTTTTGGTGAACTAATAAGCAGATTTTTTTCGAGAGTGATCTTTATAAAGGAAAAATTGTAACTTACTTAAAATAAATGCAATTTTTATATTGATCTTTGGAACCAATTCCTTTAGAACTTTTTTCTAATAGGATATTTCAAAAAAACAGAAGATATTTTTATAATAACTGATTTGTATTCGATTTTCCAAGAATATTGCTCATTAAAAGATTGCATTTAAAAAGGAGACTCGGTAATATAATTAAAATAATGCATTTAGAAATTATGTTTAGCTAAAAAAGTTTGGTTAAAAATATGGCAACTGAAAAAAGACTACATAAATTTAATCAAGTATTGAATTTGGAAAGTTTAAATAACTATTACAAAATCAAAAAAAAATCAGTTTTAGAAAGAGTTAACGTTGAAACTTATAGAATATTAAAAGGTTTAAACTTACCAATCTCTTTGAAAACATTGATAGTCGAAAAATTCATGAATTTTTGGAGTACTTTTAATCCGGGGAGTAAATTCAGAAATTTTGAGATATTAATGCCAATGGCTATTTATTTTGTTTTGAAATCTCAAAAATTTCCATTTAACAAAATTGAATTACTTAAAATTTCAAAAATTTCGAATAATGAATTTAACGCATTAAAACAAATACTCCAAAAGCAAATCAATTAAATTTACCCAGAACAATGATATCTTTCAAGATAAAAACCTAAAATTTGGTGATTTTGTGGTGTAGAAATAATTTCAAGATTATGTAAAAATTAAATACCTAATTAAAAGGAAGAAATTGAGGGAGAAGGGGCGGATAATGGAAGGGAAGATTAGTAATTGGATTAAAAAAGGTAGGAATTATTATAAAAACGGGCAATATGAAAATGCTCTTGAAATGTTTAAGGAAGTATTAAACGTTTATCCTAACAATATTACTGCATTAAATAAAGTTGGAAATATATATTATGCGTTAAATAATTTAACAGAAGCCTTAAGCATCTATGATAATTTACGCTCAATATGTAAAAGATTAGGATTAAGAGAAAAAGAAAGTTTGGTTCTTGAAAAAATCGGTCGTATTTATTCTTTGCAAGGGAAATACTCAACTGCAATTAATGTATATTTAGAAGCCCTTGCACTCTATAATCGGATTGAACATGCCGAAATTAAACCCCAGGAGGAAAAAATATTGCTTCTTTATAATATTGGTGATTTATATAAAAGACAAAAAAATTATGAACAAGCATTATTATTATATAAACAATTGCTTCAAATACATTCTGAATTTGGTCCTTTAGGAGGAATAGCAGACGATTTAGCAGAAATAGGAGGTATATTGAATAGACAAAAAAAATTTTCTGAAGCATTGAATAAATTTAAAGAAGCACTCCAAATATATAACGTGGAAAAAATTTTGTCAAAAACGACAATTGTATTATTTGAAATAGGGAAAATTCACTTTAAATTAAATCAACATTCAGAGGCACTCCTTTATCTTGAAGAGGCATTAAAAAACTTTAAAAAATTGGGTTTAAAAGAACCTGATGATTATTATTATAAAAAAACAAACGAATTGATAAAAGAAATTAAGAAGGGATGAAGTATATAAGCTAATCTGTGATTTTAAGAAAAGAACTATTTTTTGTATTCTTATCCTAATAAACAGCTCACATCTTTTTCTTCAGAACTTATTGAAACCTTGGAGCAACAAATTAAATAACCTAAAAATTTTAAGAAAAGAAAATAAATATTAATATAATTCTAATAGATAAAAATTGGTTTGGTTAAAATATGTCCATGCGACAATATAATACTGAATTAGGGCTCTTAGTTGACAAGATCGTTAAAGTATATCTTGATGATGATAAATTTTTTGTTGGACAATTGAAAGGAGTCTCTGAGGATTCAAATTTAATTTTAGTTAATGTAAAAAACGAGAAAAAAAAATCATTTCCAAAACTACTTGTAAAAAGTTCTTATTACAATTATATTAGTTTAGAGGAAGAACCTTTTCCAATGCAAGCGCTTGCAGATAGAATAGCTAAAATTTTCTCTCCGGGCCATGTTGACTTAAAAGAAGACCAAAACGTTATATCAATCCTAAATGGAAAAATTATTGTAGATGAAGAGGGTGTTAGAGGGTCCGGTCCTTCAGCGGATAGAGTAAGAAAAATTTTCGAGCAGTTTAAAATGGATCTTGAGGGAGAATAACATATTTTTATTTTTTTATTTTATTATTCTGATTTACTTTCTTTAAAAATATCAAGTAAGTTTTTTAATTGTAAATTTTGAATAATATTCTTCATAGTAGCTTTCCCTAATGGGGTAATTTTAACAATATCTAAACCTTCTACATTAATTTCTCGCAAATAATCATTTTCAAGTAGAAATTTAATGTCAGAATCCCAAATACTTGAAAAAATTTCTTTTAAATCATCAATTTTCACGTTTTCATCAAGTTCCCTACTAAGTGCCAAAATTAAGGCTAAAGTGCCATATTGACTAGGAGTAATATTATCATCTTTTCCTCCAGTAATGAGGACATAGTAATTCTGTTCTAAAAATTTAGTTTTTATTAGTTCGAAACCAATCTTATTTAGATTTAGATAAACTTCATTTATAATTTGATCAAAATCAAAATTTTCGCTTAGATTCCTAAGATCTTCTTCTCTAATCATTTTCTGCTGGTTTGTCAAAATAAGTTTTGATATAGTTTTTACTATATCTTCAGGTTTAGAACTTTCCATCATACTCACTTAATTTTCCTCAATATTTATTACTTTTATATTTTCAATTTTTTTTTTCATTTCTAAATTTGAGATAAGAAATATGAGATTGAAGTTTTTCAAGCTTTTTTCTTGCTCAAAAATAGGTAAAATTTTAGAAATTGTTCGATATATAGACCCTCTTCTATTATATTCGCTTGGAAGATATAAGTTAGAAAAAATAATGTATCTTGTCTGTAATATGATTTTTATTGATAGAGAAAATATTAAAACGAAATAAATTTTTTCTGGTGTTGTAAATTCTTCAAAACTAATATTTTCTTTAGTTGATCGCAAGAAAGATGTCTTTATAAAGAAATTATTAAAATCTTCACTGATAGCAGTTTGAAATTTCACTTCTAAATTAATTTGTTCCAAAAAGATATTTAATAACTCTTCAAGATCGCCATATAAATACTCTACTTTTCTAAAATTTTCTAAGCAGTCAATAATTTCATCTTTTTCATAAGGTATCGAAAGATCTTTAGTATCTTCTTTTAATAGGGATTCATTAATTTCTGTGAATTCCTTTATAATTTTCGAGAGGTTTTCTGGTTGGTCAGGATCTATATAAGTAGTTTTACCTATAATTGACTTTAATTGATTCGAAACTTCTGTAATTTCATTTTCAATTTCCTGTTTTGATTTGAAAGAGTTATAAGCAGAAATCTCAAAATCTTTAAACTCCTCATTTCTACTTAATTCATTCTTTAATTCTGTTTTAATTTTGTTTATGCCTGCTTCATCATTTTCAATCATCTTAATTAAAGAATTGTAATCTGCTTCTATAGTTTGAAAACTGGGATTAATTTGGTCTAAATTTAATTGCGTTTCATGAATTTTTACATTAAGTTGATTGATTTCATACTGATGTTCTTTAGCTTGTTTTTGTAAGGATTTAATAGCACCGGCTTTTGAATTGTATTTATTATCACTCAAATCGAGATTTAATTCTTCTAATTTGCTTTTCTGGGTTGGATCGCTCATATATCTCGTTATTTTATTAATTTCATTAAAGCAATCTTTTTTTTTCTTATTTAATTCTCGAATTTTTTCCTTATAATTATTTATAGTATTAAGAATTTGAGTTCGTTTGTTATTTAAATAGAGAAAATCTTCTTTGGTGTAATTAAATTTCTTTTTGTTATTTATTAAAGATTCATTTAGTTTAGTTAGTAAATCTTTTTTCGCTGTTAGTTCACTTGAAATTTGTTTACTCTCTGATAATTTTTTTTCTTTTTCAAGAAGTCCTCTTTTTTTAAGTAGTGAATTATATTTAAGTATAGAGACTACTGACTGGACCAGATTTTTAGAACGCAAGATAAGGTTTGAGTTAATGTTAATTACCTTTTGAGTATCTTTAATGATGGTAAGCAATTTAATGGATTTATTTAAATTCAGATCTTTTTGGGAGGAATCTTTAAATAATGCGATAAAATTCTCAATTGGAATTAAGTTATAATCTGTTATAATCTCAAAAACCTCATCTTGTTGAATTGTTTCTAAAATATCTTTTTTAAATTTACCTAGAATTAATGTGAATCTATCATGAATGGAGATTTCATTATCTCCGACTACAAGTTTAAATCCTTTTGAGCTTATGGATAATCACGTCTTATTCTTTTACATTCTTGAATTTTTTTATATGGTCTTTATATTCTTCATCTTTTTGTTTTTTTCTTTCCCTGATTATATCGAGTGGATCTATATCGTCATCTTTTTGCACTAAATACTTTTCTTCAAAACTATTTTCAAATTTAGACTTAAATTTTTCAATTTTTTCAGAAATTTCCTCACTTATTTGTATTTGTTTTGACAATTCTTGTTTTGATGTGAGCTCCGATAGTTTTTTTCTTTTTTTTTTTCGTCTCATTTTTTCGAATTCCTTATCAGACAATCGCAAGTAATCTTCATATGATTGGCGTTGCGCTTCTTGCTTTTTTTTTAATTCTTTTAATTTTTCTTTTTCCTTAGTTTGTTCAATAATAATTCTTCGACTACCTAATTCTTCTTCGGTTAATTTTTTTTCAATGATTTGCAGAAATTCTTTAAACGTAAATTCGGGATTTTTTAAATATGCTTTTTTGAAATCACTGATTAAAACAGGATCAACATCTTCAGGAATTTTGTTTAATTCCATTGTGAGTTTTTTTCTCACTAATAAATTGTAAAATTTTTTACATCGATTGATTGATGATTGAAAAAGTGAATTTGATTTTAAAGATTCTAATAAATCTAGCCATTGATTTAGTTCAATAGCATATATATATGAAGATTTATCAATTATTTTGCTAATTTTTCGATTTTCAATAAGAAATATTCCAATTTTCTTTGTTTTCGTTTGATCTATTTTCAGTTTTTTAAGATTTTCCTTAAAGGAGTCTTTATATTTCTTAATTAAATTATCTTGAAAAATTAGATACTTATTGATATTTAAATTTGAAATTTTAATCAGCTTCCTGCTTATTTCTTCAAGCATTTGAGTAACAGTCTGGATCTGATTTGAAAAGTCTTTATTAAATGGGAGCTCTGAAATTTCTTTTTCTTTATATTTAGTATAATTGGTAAAGTTATTTTGGAATTCAAACACATTTCCTTGGAGTTCTTCAATAGGATTGGTTAATTCTTTAATTTTTTCTAAATCAAATATTTGAGGCTTATTCATTTTTTCCAATTATATCTATTTATTATAATTTTTAAGAGATTAAATTTATATTTCTGGAGGTCCAGAGGATTTACTGTTTTGAACACGATGTTGATTTTGTTTTCTTTCGAAGGATCGTACGTTACTTAATAAATCTTGTCTTTCAACATGGATTGCCGTTCCACCAACAAGTTCTAATGAATTATAAAATAGGTCGTATGTTAAAAGCTCCGTGTGCATTGCTTTAAATAAAGCCACTCTAGTTCCTCTTTCGATATCCGAGCCGGAATATCCATATGTTAATTTTAATAATCCTCCGGTTTTATGTTTTTTATTAATTTCATTTCGCAATGTATTATCATCAAATTCAGATACTTTATGTCCTAATTTGGTATCTAAATCTTTAGAAATTTTTTGATATATTCCATACTCATCATTTAATTGATTAAAAATTGAATCATCAACTCCAATTTTAGCATTTTTAATTTTATTGATAAATGATTCAATAATTTTTTTTCTTAAATGAAAATCCGGAAAATCAAAATGGAGATGAAAGGTAAAACGGCGCCATATTGCTGAATCCAATTGGTGCTGATGATTAGTGGCGCCAAAAATTGCCAAGGGTAGACCTTCATAATTTACTCTATCAATAACTTGTAAAAATGAAATAACGGCACGTTTAATTTCTCCCACTTCATGAATGTTCGATCTTTCAGAACCAATCGCATCAATTTCGTCAAAAAAAAGTACAAAAGCCCCTCTATCTTTTGCAATATCCGCAGCTAATTCTACTACACCTCTAATGTTTTTAATAGTGTCCCCCAATAGAGGAGATACAAGTCTATCGGATTCTACAATACAAATTGGAATATTATATTTTTTTGCAAATCCTCTTGTTAAAGAAGTTTTTCCTGTTCCTGGAGGTCCATACAGCAAAACTGTCAAATTTGGAGTTAATTTTGAATTTTTTAGCTGTTCGGTAAATTGTTCATATTTCAGTAAAGCTTTGAAAAAATCATCTAAAATTTCTTTTTTAACTTCATTTCCGATAATATCATCGACAGATTCTTTGATATCTGAAGGTAAATATACCGCACCATATTTACTAAGACGTTCCTTAATCACATCATCGGTATAAGTTATTTTTAATTCTTTTTCATTATTTACATTACTCATTTTTTATCATTTCTTCTTATTATTAAAGTATTTATTCTTTTTTTCTTCTATTGTTTCGCAGTAAATTGCAATTTCTTCTATAAAGTCTTTTAAATTATCAATTTGACTGCCAATGAAATTAAAAATCTCTTTCCTATATTGGACGGAATCTCGAATTTTCATCTTATCTATTCCCAGATAATTAGGAAAACAGATTAATTTCATTAAATAGGGTAAAACTTTTTCATTTGTTTGTAAATCTTTAAAAATTGCATAAAATATGTTTTCGTCGCTTAATTTCCATTTTAATATACCCATATACGTTAAAAATGCAAAATTCATGGAAATCCAATTAATTAATTCCTTTGATAAAAATCCCCTCCTAAATGAGGCAAAAGCTAAGTAGTAGAGAATTAACGTTTCATTGCTAAATTGAGGTATAAGTCTTATGGAACCATCAGATTGTTTATTTTCACGTAAAAAATTATGCTCCAAGAAAATTTCAACCGAATCTTTTTGTGGAGCTAAAAAAATTCCCTCCAAAATATGAAGACCAATACGTTCTGCGATAGTTTCAATAGATTCTTCTTCCGCGTTAGCAATTGAATCAATATAAGGTAAAAAAACTTCATTTGTTAAAATCATTGGAATTTCATAGTTTTCTTTTTCAGGGAAACTTCCAAAATTAGGATCTAAATTGTAAAGAGAAGTTATATTATTAATAATTTGGTACACTCTTGGAGATATTCCAGGAATCACAAAAAAATCAGGATTTTCGATTTTTTCACGATAATAAGTATGAGGCATTAATAGATGCCGCTGACATTCATAAAACTTCGGAGCATGATCTAATAATTTTTCATAGATAAGTTTAATATTGTTTCCCCTTGAAAAGATTAAATCTTCAATAAATTTGGTTAAACGATATAAATAGGTCTTTTCCAAATTTCTCTGATCAGGATTAGTGATATTTTGTAAAATACTTAACGCATCAACTGATTCATGGAGAAAGTCAATAATATAATCCTTAATATCTATGATGGGAATTTTATCACGGTATTTGACTATAAAATCTTTAATTATCTCATACACATTAGACCTATACATAGCAGAAAACTCTGAAAGTGCTCTAACTTTCCTAATATTTCTTTTTTCTTCTTCTTGCCGAATTTTATCTAATACTTCTGTATCTAAGAGTAAATCGGCGTCTAAATCCATTATAATTCTCCGGGTCTCTCTAAGAATAGGTCTCATATGACTAATGAACGTCATATACCTTGGCAGCAAATCTGTCCATTTTTCTCTTCTGCTACTTATTTTTACCACCCTAAATTATGATTATTCTTGCGCATTTGTCCCTATAGTAATTTCGGTGAATATATTAGCTATCTCGACAAAGATCGGAATTTCGACACGCACTAGCTGACCAAGCACCCATTTATTTACATCACGGAGGAGAAAACGAATTTGGGTATGAATTTTTTTATTAATTTCACTATCAATAATTTTTGAGTACCATAGGCCACCACCGAGTCTATAGCCAACAACTTTAATAAGAGGCTCAAACAAAGGCTCTAACACTTGTTTCATCATCCAAGATTTTGGAATTACACTCATATTTTGTTCATTGAAGGTTTGATCTCTTAATATGGGATTAGTCTCGTCAACAGAAAGTTTTGGCATAAAGCTTAGTAGTAGTACAAGAGCAAATATAGCACATATCCCATTGATAGTATAAGAGCCGCCTATTTTTTCAAGATCATCCCTATTAATTGCGACATTTGCTAAAAACATACAGATAAATACCGTCCTGTCAAATTCCTCCGAAACATACGCGTGACCAAGTTCATCATCGATCTCAATGTACTTTTCTTCTAAAATTTTTAAGATCTCATCGGGAAACGTATAAAATGTATAAACTTTTCGTTCACTGGTTCTTTTATCTTTTTCAACCACGAGTTCTTTTGAGATTAAGCCAAACATATTTACCAATTCCTGCAGTTGCTTTTTAATATAGGAACGTGGTTTATTTGGATCTCCAAACATCGCAAAAAATTGATGATCCACAATATGAAAATCATTTCGCTTACTAAAGGCTTCAACCATTCGATCTATTACTGGTCCTTGTGTCCCTAATGCTATTGCTTTTGCTTTAGAAGTAACAAAACCATTAAGTAATTCATTTATAATAAAATCTTGTTCATGAGTTCTAGATTTTAATATTTTTTCGAATGCTTCTGTAAAATCTTGAGTATCAGGAAAGAACGCGTTTTGAATTTTATCGTTAATTGATCTTATAAAAATTTCTCCGTCATTTGTTGGAAAATGAAGTTTCATATTACTTAATCGTTGTAATAGGGCTTGTTTGGCACCTGGTATATTTTCAACATCCCTTTTTTCTAATTCTTCAATCGCTTTGTCAATACCTTTTATGAACTCTTCTAATAATTCTTTCCATGTGCGATCTTGATTCTCCATCATAATTTACAACAACTTATTTTTTAATTGTTATCAATATCCCAATTTAATTCTTCAGCAACTTTTTTAAGCGCATCAATTAATGGTTTTAATAATTTTTTATCATAAAGATTGGGTGATGATACTCCTTTTTGAACTTTCCACCCCAATTGTGTACCTTCTCCCATTTCTCGCTGTCCATATTTTAATATGTTTTGTAAATCTCGATTCCACCAATAAAACCTAAGCCACTTTTTATTCGGATTATCTTTCGAATATATGACTACTAATGCTTTCCATTCTCCCATTAACCATTTTACAGTTATTCCCGCCACAGGCATATAAAAGTTAATAGGAAAATCTCCCTGAAAATTTATATCCAAATCAGAAGAAGCAATATTAAAAATTGGTTGATTATATCCTTCTAATATTACAATTTCTCCACAATGTTGGCATTCATAATGGGATTTCATTTTATCCATTTTTTTCTGGCATTTCGGGCAAGTTCGATTTTCTAATATACGATATTTAATAATATCTAACTTCTTTTCTTTTTCCTGTTGTTCTTCAGTCTTTGGACTGCTTCTCCTAAATTTTCCACGAAAGGTCCAAAGATCATCAAATCCATTGTCAATTTTTTCTAAACTTCTAATTGTGTTTTTAAGAACTTCTTTATCATAAATTTTAAACATACCCGCATGTTGATAAAACGATTTTTTCCACCATGATAACCGAATATATTTTTCATTTTGTAATAGTGGACTATGGCAGATTAGAACCGAAAACCAGCGGTTTGGGGTTTTTGAAATAGTGATGCCCTTTTCGGCTATTTCGTATTGTTTATTTAAACTAGCGCTCTTGTGAAAATATTCTCCTTCTTGAAAAAGGCCTTCTTCAGCGATTTTTTGTGTCTCTTTTCCTTTCTCTTGAGCCTCTTCTTTCATTATTTTTTTACATTGAGGACACTGATAAATTCCAGCAACTAACTGTTCCATTTCAATATTACATGCGGGACATTTCACTTTTCATCATCACTGCTCGTTATTAGATATCTCTCATAATCTAAATTAAGAAGTTTTATCTCCTTTTTCGTTAATTTTGAAAATTCATTATTAATATCAATAAGTTCTTTTCTTAAAGCTAATAATGAGTTTTGTATCTCATCTACTATGTTATCTTCATTAAATGAAACTTTTTCGATAAATTCTAAATAACCATATTTTTTATTTTTCCCCGAATAGTATTGTTTAATTTCTAATAATTTTTTATCAATACTTTTAATTTGAAACCTCAATTTTAATAAATGCATCAGTTTAGAATTCCATTCTTTAGAAACCTGAGTATCCTTTATATCTTCCTTACTTTTAAACTTGTCAGATAATTTTACTTTCTGTTCTTTCAGGTATTCAAAAATGTCTTTATTTTGTTCAATTGTTTTATGTATATTGTTAACAATATTCTTACTATTTAAAGCAGGATCAAATATTTCAATAAGTTCATCAACTTTTTTGGCAATCTCTTCAAATCTTTGATAGAATCCCTCAATTGTTATTTCTATTTTAATTGCTTGATAAATATTTCCGTATTGATCTAAAATGTAGTAGAGATCATCTGCTAAGGTATAATCTCCTTGTCCAATTTCAAAGATAAAAGAATGAATTGTGCTGGATATTTCACATCTCACTCCTTTTAACCTTGTGAGGGCCAAGTTAAAATTTCTTCTAGTGAGAAACTTAAATTTTTTAGTTATCATGAGAAATAATGTATCTTCAGGAGTCATTATGGTATTTTTTTCGATGGTTATTGTTTCTTCACCCATTTTCAAAATAAAGTCATTATCTTTCTGTTCAAACTCTCTTAAAGTTCTTATATTCTTAAATAATCCTAAGTCTATCGCTACTTCAATAAAATTTTGATACTCGCCTAAAAAATTAATGACATTTCCTTTAAAAATATCATCCAGGATTAAAATTCTTTCATAAGATTCTATTAAATTTTTATCATTTAAATCTGCAAATAAATCATTTCTAATAATGTATTGAAATAGGATGATATATCTCATATTAATATCATCCAAAATTTTATTAATTAAATTCTTATCGTATTCTAATGATAAATTTTTATGTTCCATTAACCTAAAATCCACTCATTTTGATTAAAACAGTACAAAAATATTAGACAAAAAAAGTTAGTTTAAATAATAAATCATTGCTAAAAAATTTTACGATTTTTAGCTTAGAAAGCAAAAATTTTTTAGTTTTAATTACTTATGTACTTATGAATAAGAAATTACCTATTTTTCTTTTCTAATACTTATAATTTAAAATTTTAAAATAAGGAGATGTAAATGGGAAGACGAAAAAGAAAACAGCAAACTTATAAAAGAGTAAAAAGAGTCCCCAAAATCTTTAATTGCCCAAATTGTGGGGAGAAATCAGTAAAAGTGGAAAATATTAGAAAATCTGCGATTGCAACTGTAAAATGTGGTTATTGTGGATTAACGAAAGATGTATTAGTGAATTCCATATCAGAACCTGTCGATGCGTTTGGGGATTTTATCGATATGTATTACGCAGATCAAGAACTTTTAAGATTAGAAAAACGTATTGAAAAATTGAAAAGCGACCAAGAATGGGGGGAGTTAGCTTTTTGCTATTCCGTCTTATCCGATATTTGCAGAGCTAAAGCAGCTGAATCATTAGAAGATGAAGAAGATGTTGATATCGATGAGGCTAATAAATGGAAAATGAGGGCAGAGGAATATAAAAGAAAAGAGAAAGATGCCCTATTAAATTTAGAGACAAGTGAATTAGAGGG
>JBHLNT010000176.1:2151-8708 GCA_048941265.1 Promethearchaeota archaeon | reverse complement strand
CAAACAAACTATTTTTCTATCGTCAAAAAATACTAAAAAGGATAGTCTAAAATGGAAAAAAAAATTGAAAGAAAAACACCAAAACGCCTTTCTGAACCCCGAATAAGGCCCTTAGAAGAAGATGAATGGGATGAGGATGCAAGAACCCTTATAGAGGGTTTACAAAAAACTGGTAATCCTGTTATCAATATTGTGAAAACCTTGGCAAATCATTCGAAATTATATAAGAGGTGGCGAGTTTTTGGAAACCATGTTCTTTTTAAATCATCTCTTCCTATACGAGAAAAGGAAATCCTCATTCTTCGTATTGGTTGGCTTTGCGGCTCAGAATACGAATGGGGTCAACATGTTATTATTGGAAAACGAAGCGGCCTTAATGATAAAGATGTCAAACGGATCACGTTAGGAGCTGATGCTTCTGAATGGGATCCTTTTGAAGCTACTCTAATTCGAGCGGTGGATGAACTTTATTCCGATGCTTTTATTAGCGACACTACTTGGAATGCTCTTGCTCAACGATATGATACAAAACAGTTAATGGATGTAATCTTTACAATTGGTCAATACAATCTCGTTAGCTGGGCTCTTAACACTTTTGGAGTCCAAAGGGAGAAGGGACTACCAGGTTTTCCAGATTGAAATTAAATTTTACCAGTAAAGTGCTTATGTTCTTAAGGACACTTTAATTCTTTTCTTTTTTTAATCTTAAATTTAGAGTTTAATTGTTGGTTAAAATCTTATATTAAAGCTTAACAAATATATTACTACCAATTTTAATTAGAAAATTCTATAAAGAAAATGAAAAATTTAAAAAATAAAAATTGTTTATTAACGGGCGCTGCCAGCGGAATAGGACGTTCATTAGCGATAGGTTTGGCAGAAGAAGGAATGAATCTCTTTTTAGCGGATATCGATAGTGAGAATTTAGAAAAGGTAAAAGAAGAAATTGCTAAGACTGGGGTAAAAGTATATACCCGAATATGCAATGTCTCTAAATTTGAAGAAATTAATGAAATGGCAAAAGATTTTTATCAAAAACTTGGAGATCTTGATCTTCTAATTAATAATGCGGGAATTGCAGGTGGCGGTTTTATCGAGGATATTTCTCTTGACGAATGGAAACGAGTTTTGGATATCAATCTATGGTCTATAATCTATTCAATTAAGGTTTTTTTACCGAAAATGCTGGAAAGAGGGAGTGGACATATTGTTAATACTGGATCTGGAGCTGGAATAGTAGGTTTACCATATCATCCCCATTATGTAGCTTCCAAATTTGCCGTGTTGGGACTTACAGAAGCCTTGTATAGTGAGTTATATAATACGGGAATAAAGTTTTCTGTTATTTGCCCGATTCGCGTGAGAACCAATATAGGAATAACTAGTCCAATAGTTTTTGACCCAAAATTGTTTAAGATAACTGATCAGGAAGAGATCAAAACAAAATTAAAAAAATTCCAGGAGTGTTTTGCTATAGAATATTTTAAGACGGGTGTAGAGCCAGATTTTGCAGCTAAGAGATACATAAAGGGAATTAAGAAAAATAGACTGTATATATTTGATAAAAGGATCCTTAGAATTGCACTCTTAATAAAAGGAATCGCCTTTAAGCGAGGATGGAAAGCAGTCTTAAGAAAACAGAGTAAGAAAGATTATTCTGCAATCGAGACGTGCCTGGTAGAATCCGGATTGTCATCTAAAGAACATCTTAGAAAAATATTAGGAAATCGGACAAAATAGGGAACTTAAAGCAAAAATAGTGCTAAATTCAGTTTAATTGAAATAATTCAGTTCTATTTTAGCTTCAAGTTAAAGTTAAATTATTTATGATAACTTTTATTAAGTTCTTAGGAATAATATAATTTAATTAATTTATCAATTAAGGGTGTTAAATATATCGAAAGTAAAAGATGCCTATAAGGAAATAGAGGGAGCTGTTGGCTCTGATTATATCACTGATAAAGACTTCATGAAAGCAGCATACTCTCGAAATGTTGATCCAGCCTTTCCTGACCGATGGGCAGATATGATAGTAAGACCACAATCCACTGAAGAAGTTTCAGAAATAGTTAAGATTGCAAATAAATATAAGATTAAAATGGTACCTCGTGGTGGAGGAGCCGATTTAGTTGGTGGTTCAGTAACCGAAGGGGGAATACTCATTGATCTTACACGCATGAATCATATCCTGGAAATTAATGAAGATGATTATTACTGTGAAGTAGAATGTGGAATTACATGGGGTGATTTAGTTTCACAATTACATAGTAGGGGGTATACTTCCGGTGTTCTTGGGCCGGGAAGCGGTTATTCGGCAACTATAGGTGGAGGCCTTTCAAATGCTACAGCAGGGTTTGGCTCTACCAAGTTTGGCTTGGTTCCTGATATATGCCTAGGCGTTGAGGTGGTCCTTCCTAATCCACAGGGAACTATAATAAGAACAGGAGCGGCGGCTAACAAATATGCCGCACCCTTCTGCCGATATGGAGTTGCACCAGATTTCACGGGTCTTTTTATGGGAGACGTAGGGACAATGGGTATAAAAACCAAGGCATTTCTGCGATTAGCTCCACTGGGACCATATCAAGCACATCGCTTTTATTTGCTTAATAAGAATGACTATGATAAGGTATTTGAATTAGGACATAATTTGCGAAAAGAGGTTGGCGATGCAATATTGGATTTAGTGGTATATCCCGCAGTTGTCGTCCAATTGGTAGCTGGCAACGTTGAAGATAAATTTAAACCTCCTAAAAAACCACGTTTACGAGGTCCGTTATTTTCAATCCGATTAGAAGCATTTGATGAAAGAATATTAGATATTTATTTGGAGAAAATCGATAAAATTATGACCAAAGATGATGCCACTCGCCCCTTTGAGTGGCAAGAAGTAAATCTAGATGCCGAATTATCAAAAGACTGGAAGTTTACATTAAAGTATAGTTTTAACTTTTTTCATATGGCTATATCTCCCGCTCCACCTAAAGTCAGCTGTACCACATGCCATAAAATTCCTATTTCAAGCCTTTCAGAAGTTGCAAGAAAAAGTAGTGAATTTTACAAGAATAATGTGAGGGACTTTCCAGTGGGAAATGTAGATTTATTAGCTATGATTTTAATGTTTTTACCTAATGGAAATTTAGTTGTAGTTGGAGGGATTCATGCTGATAATATTGATGAAGAGCGTGATAAAGCTATGAATATGTGGCATAAAAAATTACGGCATCAAGTTCATTACGGGGGAATACATTATTGGTTAGGAGAGTCAATATCTCAATCTATAGTTGAGGCCGGTGCCTATACTCCCGAATTCTTACAATTCTTTAAAGATATGAAGAAAGCTGTGGATCCAAATTATTTATTAAGTCCAAACAAATTTCATCTTTATAGTTATGAATATGATACTTTACAACATGTTGTAAAGGATAAATAATAGAGGTAAAGAAATTATGCCATTGGAAAAATATCAAGACATTTTGCGACCTAATATGGACCATGTCCATATGGGGGTAATGAAAGTTGACCACGAGAAATGTAATAAGTGTGGGTTATGTATTAAAAACTGCCCATTCCGAGCATGGGAATTAGATGAAGGTGGCTTTCCAGCAATGAAAGAACAATATGAGTGTTTTAGCTGTTATAATTGTAAGGTTGCCTGTCCTAATGATGCAATTATGATAATCGAACCTTATCATGTAACCGAGGGGTTTTGGAAAACTGATTCCTATCCCCTGCCTGCTAAAATGCCTCTTGAGGCTAAAGATGAGAATGAAAATCCAACGGAATGGAATGCCATCGAAAAAGCAATTTTTGAGAGGAGAAGTGTGAGAAATTTCAAGGATAAATCCGTACCTGAGAGTTTAATTCAAAGAGTTTTGGAAGCAGGAAGATTTGCACCTAGTGCAGGAAATTGTCAACCTTGGAAATTTATAGTTATTACCAATAAAACTTTAATAAAAGAAATCGAAAAGGGAGTAACCGGTATTTTAGAGTTCTTTTATGCGGCTTATAAAAGTGATAAAATGGTACCTAATCTCGTACCTCTTATTGAAGGTCCTCCTTTTTTACCAGGCAACGTTGATCCGCGAGTTATTTTAGGGGGAGTAGGTTCTGTTGTTAGAAATAAGGAAGAGATGGGAGTTACTTTGAATGCTCCTGTCTTAATCCTCATTCTCGGAGATGAGAGAGCGATTTCTGGTCCTGAATTGAACATCGGCATATGTGGGCAGAATATGAACTTGGTGGCTAATTCATTAGGGATTAAAGCCTGTTGGAATGGTTTTATAGCGAATGTTCTCAATACATTGCCGCCTTTAAAGAAAAAACTAGGAATTAAAGCTCCTTGGAAAGTTTGTAATTCTTTCTGCATCGGATATCCAGCATTTAGACAAGAAGGGATCGTACCCCGTGAATATAGGCCTGTAACGTGGTTCAAGGAAGGAATAACTGGTCCTGTAATACAAGAGTGATTTATTTAGATTAAATTCTATATATATACTACATTTTTTTTTAAAGAAATTAAATACAAAATATTAAATTAACAATTTTTTGACAAAACAAGCTAAAAAAAGATTAGAAAAAGATGGAAAGAATATGTCAGCAAAAAAAAAATTTAGAATTACGGCAACAACCACATTTAACGACGTTATGAAAAATAAAGCCGAAACTGTAGGAGATCGGGTGTTTTTAACCTACATAAGGGATTTTGATAAAAATATCTCCGAAGACTATACCTATCTTGATGTGCATTTGCAATCTAATCGAGTAGCAAACGGATTATCTAAGTTAGGAGTGAGCAAGGGAATCGGAATATCATTAATGGAGATTAATTGTCCCGAGTTTTTATACACTGTATTCGCCACATTTAAGCTTGGAGCCTATGTGGTTTTAATCAATACTGCCCTTAAAGGTGCCACTTTACAATATATCATCGATCATAGTGATAGTAAAATTTTAATTATCCACTGGAGCATGCTTGAACAATATCTCACTATTAAAGATCAATTACCGAAAATCAGGCAAGTTATCATTGATAATAATGAAGCGCCAAAAGATTTTAAAATTCCGGATGGAACGATGTCATTCCAGGAATTAATGAAAGCGCCAGATAATGATATTGACACAGAAATCGATTTTGAAGAAAAAGCGATGCTTATGTATACTTCTGGAACGACGGGACCTCCCAAAGCAACAACCTTTTTCTATAGGAAATTTATATCTGGACAAGCTCTTCAAATATTCACTGCTCTCCCGATGGTTATAGGGGTCACTAAAAAAGATGTTTATTTTACCTGTTTACCGCTGTTTCATGGTAATGCGCTTCAAATAACAACTCTTCCGGCTTTTATGTCGGAATTTCCCGTTGTGCTTTCAAAAAGGTTCAGCGCAAGCCGTCATTGGGATATTTGTAGAAAATATAATGTTACAATATTTAATACGCTCGGGGCTATGCCGCAATTTTTGTTAAAACAACCTGAACGTCCTAATGATGGTGAAAATAATGTTCGTATTGTAGTTTCTGCCGCATGTCCTAAGGAAATGATCGAACCCTTTGAAGAAAGGTATAATGTGGCAGTTAAAGAATTTTACGGTGCTGTTGATGGGGGAGGATATTTGCTAGGACCTTTTTTTGAAAAAGGAGCGGTCCCAATAGGTACAATGGGTAAGCCTCTACCTGGCACCTTCGCCGATATCATGGATGAGGCGGGAAATCTTTTAGGTCCCGATGAAATTGGAGAATTAGTTTTTCTAGTAGATAAAAAAGAGCTTGATCAGAGGAAAGTTACTTACTATAAGGATAAAGAATCCACAGAAAATAAGATCCGAGAAGCAAATGATGGACAACTATGGTTTCACACCGACGATTTAGCAACAAAAGATAAGGATGGTTGGTTTTATTTTGTAGACCGAAAAAAGGATGCAATCAGACGAAGAGGGGAGAATATCTCACCTTGGAGCATTGAGCGCGTCATAAACCAACATGAAAAAGTTTTGGAATCCGCCGCTTTTGCTGTTAAATCCTCGGAATATGCGGAAGATGAAGTAATGGTTTCGGTTGCATTAAAACCTGGTGAGAAAATGACTCCCGAAGAATTGCTTGATTATTGCCAGGATAAAATGGCATATTTTATGATACCAAAATATATAGATTTTGTTGATGTACTTCCGAAAAGCGAAGTCCATAGAACATTAAAACAAAATCTCAAAGAACGTGGAGTAACCGAAACTACATTTGATCGGGAAAAAGCAGGTTATGAAGTAAAAAGAGATTAAATGGCGCGTTATCTTCTTAATTTTAAAAACCTAAAATTATAAATTTATTTTACACTAAATACTTTTTAATGGTAGAATCGAAAATAGTGGAAAAGCATGAGCGATAAAGTATATGTATATAGTGTTGGAATGACAAAATTTGGGAAATTTCTTGATAAAAGTATTAAAGATTTAACAGGACAAGCGCTTAAATCTCTCAAAAATGATGGTGAGATAGGATTTGATGAGTTGGAGGCAGCATGGTTTTCTAATGCCGCGTGGGGTATGTATGAATTTCAACACAG
>JBHLNT010000176.1:0-2051 GCA_048941265.1 Promethearchaeota archaeon | reverse complement strand
AATTCCGGTTAATCCCAGCGGAGGCTTACTTTCCAGAGGTCATCCTATAGGTGCTTCAGGTCTGGCACAATTATATGAATTAGTAGTTCAATTACGTGGCGAAGCAGGTGAAAGGCAAGTTAAAAATCCAAGATTTGCATTAGCGGAAAATGGAGGAGGAAATATCGGTTTTGGAGAAGCTGCATTATGTGTACATATTCTAGAAAAAGTCTAATTTAAATATGAAAACATTATTTCTTTTTACTTTACTAGTTTTTTTAAATGGTTAATATGAATATAAGCTTATAGTTTTATTCCCATAATTGAAAGCCTACTTTGCTTACACAGCGCCTTTTTAATGTTTTAACTTCTTCAAACATAAAAACCTTTATATACGAAAGAAAACAAAAAACCATTAACAAAAAATTTTAATTTTACTCCTAAATTTTACGGTCGTAAAATAATAATAAAATGAGAAGAGCAAAGGGAAAAATAACTAGAAAAAAATCTGGAGGTGGCGGATATGAAAGCATTTGGATTTATGTTCCAAGCAAAATTGCAAAAGATAGCTCTTTTCCGTTTTCAAATAAAGAAGATGTTAATGTAGAGATTGTTGATGATACATTAGTAATTAGCAGGAGAGATGAACTCTATGATATTATTGAACGATATGGAATTGAAAATGCAACAATTCCAAAGCTTCTCCAGAGGAAGGCGATAGAAAATAAAGATTCGCCTTTTCTCTATTTTAAGGATGAAATTTATTCATATCAAGAAATACATTTACATTCAAACCGCATCGCAAACGGTCTTTTGAAAATAATTAAAAAGCGGAAATTAAGAAGAAAAAGGCCTAAAATTTCCGTCATGCTTCCGAATTGTCCGGAATATATCTTTTGCTGGTTTGGAATTATTAAGACAGATAGCGTCTACGTGACAGTAAACACCCGCTATAGAGGCAATTTACTGGAATATATCTTATCAAATAGCGATACCGAAATTTTAATCCTAGATTATGAATATTTTGACCAATTTAGAGAAATTGATGATAAAGTACCTAAAATTAAGACTGTTATAATACGAAACGCTCCCATAGATTTCGAGTTCAACGAAAAATATATTGATTTTAATGAAATTTACACTTCAAATGAAAGAAATCCAAAAGTAATTGTGAAACATTGGCACCCTATGGAAATAAACTATACTTCCGGAACTACTGGAAAGCCAAAAGGAATATTATATAGAAACCATTTCGTTCTTACGGGGATTAATATAGGGAAAGAATTAGTAGATATTGGACTTAATCAAGCTCAGTTAATTTATTGCCCTTTACCTCTGTATCATGGATCTGCACAGTATTGGGCTATTCTACCGGCAATATTTTATAATGCTTCAGTTATTATTACTGAAAACTTTGATCCTTCAACCTTTTGGGATGATATTGAAAAATATCATCCCTCAGGTTTGATATATTTTGGAATGCATTTATCTGAATTACTAAACCAGCCACCTAGGAATATTAATAGAACTCATTCAATCAAATGGGCTTTTGGTTCTGGGGCATCCAAAGATATATGGGAAAAGTTCGAAGATAGATTTAATATTCCAATATATGAAATATGGTGTCTTGTAGAAGCTATCGGTGTCACTATTAATAAATTAGGATCAAAAGGTGGAAAGCTTGGTTCAATAGGGAAATCAGTAAGTGGATACGAGCTTAATATTGTTGATTCTAAGGCTAATACATTATCACCTGGACCCAATAATATTGGAGAAATAATTTCAAGATGCAGATTACCTATATCTTGGGATTATTATAATCTTTCTGTAGAAACGTTAACAAAAGAAGGGAAAAATAAATGGATTCATACAGGCGATTACGGTTATAGAGATACTGACGGATTTGTATATTTCGTTGGAGATAAATCTAATCTCATTAATAAGCATGGAATTATATTTGCAAATCAGATTGAAAAAATTTTAAATGCCCATCCCGATATACTCGAATCTGCAGCGTTTGGAGTACCAAGTGAGGAAAGCCTAGATGAAGATATTAAAATTTGTGTCGTCAT
>JBHLNT010000175.1:0-8741 GCA_048941265.1 Promethearchaeota archaeon | reverse complement strand
CCTTTAAAGTCAATTGAAGATCCTTTTGAAGAAAAAGCTTTTAGAGGTTTTACAAATTTAACTGCTAAAGTAAATGATTCTATTCAAATTGTGTGCGATGATATAACAGTAACTAATATTAAGTTGCTTGAAAAAGCTATAAAAAAAAAAGCAGGGAATTGCTTATTGCTCAAAGTTAATCAAATAGGTTCTCTGACTGAAGCCATAAACGCAGCTATGATGGCTTTTAAGAATGATTTTAATGTGATGGTATCACATCGATCTGGTGAAACAGAGGATCCATTTATCGCTGATTTAGCAGTTGGGTTATGTGCAGGACAAATTAAGACAGGTGCTACCGCACGATCTGATCGGTGTGCAAAATATAACCAAATTCTTAGAATTGAAGAGATGTTAGGGAACAATGCAGATTATCCAATTAATTTCGGCTCTTGGAAAAAATTTCAATAGAAATTAATAATTAGTTAATTTTTTTTTATTATTATTATTACTTGATAAATCTATAAAGATTTACATTAATTTCTTTGTTCTTGTGTTTATGAAATTCAAATGATTTTACAAGAATCATATTAAATGGAAGAATATAATCAATTTTCCAATTAAATTTTCTAATAAATTTTGATATGAAATTATTTACTCCTTTATTTGCTAAATGTATGGAGTATATAATATCTGAAATTGCAAAAGCCCGCTCTAAAAAAATTCTATCAGCAGATTTTTTTTTAACTCCGAAAGGAGGATTCATGATTGTTGTAATCTTTAAATTTTTAGGTAATAAAAATTTGGAAAGTTCAAAATACTTTACATCACTACATATAGGAAATATTATATCTTCAAGCTGAAGTTTCTTAATATTCTTTTTTAAAATAGATAATGCGTTCATGTCAACGTCCACGCTTAAAACATAGATAGGATGAAAAAAAGCACTAGCTATTGATAGCCTACCTGTACCTGTTCCTAAATCGATGATAAGTTTTTGATTAATATCATTAAATTCAAAACCCGCAAAAAAGATAATATCTACAGCACAAGATGCATCAATACTATATTGTTCTAATTCAATCTTAGGGTTGCTAAATGTCTCAGTCTTTTGAATTCTAAAGACAATTTCCTTTTTATTTATAGCTATCGCCTAAAAATAATTTACTCCGTTATAAACCATTATAAATAAATTTATTTACGTTATTTAATAATAATTACTTAAAAAATAAAGAATTTGAGAATACTAAAACACATAATTTGGTAGTAATGAAAAAAGATACAGTTAAAAATAAAGAGGTTGTAGTAACTGGTCAATATCTTGGAGTTGTAGAAGAATTCTTGCCAGATGAACAATCTACATTCGTCAAAGAGGGAGAAATTTTTGCCACGAAAACTGGTATGATTTCCATAAATAGTAAAAGAAAAATCGAGATCGAAACTCATCAAGAAAAAGACCGAAAAACCGTTAAAATTGGAGATATTGTATTGGGACCCATAATTTTTTTAAGAAAGTATTCAGTTGGACTAAATTTTTATACTATTAATCAAAAAATTCATTTCAATTCTTCTTATTTAGGTAATATTCATGTTTCCCACATTTCAAATAAGTATGTTGAAAAAGTTAACGATGCTTTTCAATTAACTGATATCGTTCGCGCTAAAGTAGTTGAACAAAATGCTAACGAATTTACATTAAGCACAGCCGGTAAACATTTAGGTGTAATACATGCTGATTGTTCTATATGTGGAACCGTATTAGAAAAAATTGGTTTTAATAAGTTAAAATGTAGTCTATGTGGGAATATGGAGAAACGAAAATTAGCTGATGATTATAATTCTATAAAAGAAAATTTAAGATTCTAACTTGTTTTGCTTAACAACTATCATTATTTAGAGGAGAGTAAATAATGCCTAAATCGGGAAAAAAAGTCATTCATTTTTATAATAATAGCGGCAATTTGGAAAATGTTATCAAATTTCTTGAAAATATTCAAAAAAAAATAGACTATGTAAGTCTTAATGTATCAGTAGAGGGATGTAAATCTATAAAAATTACTTTATATGGGACTAGGGATCTTCAATATTTGGCATCTGAAAGATTAAGAGAGTTAGCTGAGAGGTTTTTGTAATATCAATCTTTCCTCTATTATATAAGAAACCAAAAAAGATTTATTTTATTATATATTAAGATAAACAGAATTAATTATTCTGGAGTTATTAGTATGGCAAAAAAAAAAAAAGTAGAACCCGAAGAAGATGATGATTTCGAAGATCTTGAAGAAGATGAGTTTGAAAGCGCCTATCCAGAAATAGAAAAAAAATCGTCGGAACACTTAAAAGATATCAAAGAACCTCAACCTTTTGCTGCTGAACAGGAAGAAGAAATTGAGGAATTTGAATATGAACTTGAAGAAGAAACTGAAATACCTGACTATAAACATTTGAATTTGAATTTAAACATAGGCTTTTCAGAAAATGATTATGAACTACAAATTGAGGGGCAATCTCATGGTTTCTGTAATATTTTTGTAAAACATTTGTTAAGTATAGAAGGGGTGAATATGGCAGCATACAAGTATACACGTATCGATCCGGCACAAATTTTTATTCGCCTTGAACCAGGCTATAAAATTAAAGAGATAATACAACAAGGAATCGAATCTTTAAGAGAAGAAGTACTAGACGTTCAAAAGATATTCAAAAAACTTACATAATCCCGTTTCTTTTTGATATAAAATTTAAAAGAATTAGCAATTCTACTTATTATCATGTCTTATAAATTTTTAATTAGAGATCTAAATTCTCAAAAGAAGATAGGAACAGATAAAGGCTTAGCAAAAATAGGAGATGGTATTGTAAATTTAACATATTCTATTGCCAAATCAATTTACTTAACTAAAAACAGTTCAAATATCCTAAGAACAGGATTAAAAGTCAATAAAACAATCCTGTCTAATGCTTTGAAAAATGCAGACATGAAACACTTTGCTAAGAATAGAGCAGATGCTCATGATCTTGCTAATACAGTCGAAGCTATTATTGCATATGCATTTTTAAATGACAAAATGACATTAAATGAAATTATAGATTTTCTAAAAGAAAATCTCTCAGGAGATATAAAAAATAGAGCACAGGAAACAAAATATGCATCAATTGCTTTTACTAACCTATTAAATAATATTAAAAAATTCTTACCAGAAGATTAAAGAATGAAAGAATACCCTATTACCATTGGATTTGATGATGCCACATTTTCACTTAACTTAAAATCAAAAAAAACAACGGAGCTAATTGGAGTAGTTTGTCAAGGAGTTAGAATAGTAAATGTAGTAAGAGGACCGATTACTATAGATGGAGATGATGCTACTGTAGCTTTAATAAAATTAATCAAATTAAATGAGAAGCATATTCAATATGTACTTACTGATACAATAACCTTTGCTGGCTTTAACATATACGACATCAAGGAAGTGTATGAAAGAACGGAAAAACCCATTATTGCCATTACAGACAGAGAAATTGATCTTGACTCTGTCAGAGGCGCATTAGTTAAAAAATTTCCAAATACTTATAAAAATAAGTTTCAAAAAATAATTAATGCCGGAAATTTATATCAGACCCAAATAAACACAGCAGGAGGTCCTACAAAAATCTTTTTTCATTTTAAAGGGACAGAAATAAAAGAAATTGAGTCATTATTATCAAAAATTTGTATCGATTCTAAACTTCCCGAATGTGTACGCCTAGCTCATATTATAGGAAAACTCTTTTAAAAATGTCATTATTTTAAAGGAAGATTTTATTCTAAACTTATTTCATATTCTAAAATTTGTTTCATTCGATCTCGCAATTCTTTTCTAATAGCACTCATTTCATATGTTTTAATACCCCCTAATCTATTTTGGACTGCACTAGCATTTAAAGCTCCGGGAAGATCTTGTTTATTCGCGATAGCAATAATTTTAGAACCAATAAATCGCGAAAATCTCTCAAAAGTTTCTTTAGTTTTTTGAACGTTATCTTCTGTGGAATCTGTTACCAATACTGCCAATCCCGTTCCTTTTAAGAAATCTTGCCACATAAACCTGAATCGTTCTTGCCCCCCTAAATCCCATATAGAGCATTTATTTCCATTGAGAATAGAATCATCAACCTCTAAACCTACAGTAGGATTTCTTTCTTTTTCAATTTTCTTACCTTGGAGTAGGCTCACTAATGAAGTTTTACCTACACCACCTTCTCCAAAAAAGCAGATTTTATTTTTTGTAGTAAGCACCTTAATTCAAGCTTTCTAATTATAATATTTTTAATTAGAAAACGCGAATGATTGCTCAAAAATGAAAATATTATTTGGATATTACAATTTTAGAGCTTTAAAAAAGTGATTCAAGATTTTTACAAAATTAAAATTTTTTCATAGATGCTTTTATTTGTAAGATAAAGGTATGTATTAATCTTAATCTATCTTTAATTACAAAATCTATAAAAAATAAATGAAAAATAAAAAGTATCAAAAAAAAAGTATAGATTTACGCGCCTGTGTTAATTTCCTTCACTATACCAACGCAAACAGTCCTACCCATATCCCGAACGGCAAAGCGGCCCATTTCTGGAATCTCAGTATATTTTTCAAGGCACATTTTCTTAATTGGGCTTAATTCTACAATTGCTGCTTCATTTCTTTTTAAGAATTTTGGATTATCCTCAATTACTGCACCAGTTTTTTGATCTAATTTTTTTGCTAAAACTTGAAATTTAGCGGCTACTTGTGCGGTGTGTGCATGAACGACTGGAGTATATCCTTGAGCGATTGCAGTTGGATGCCAGATTACAATGATTTGCCCTGTCCAGCTACCCCCGGGATTTATAACTGTAGGAGGGTTATTAGGATGACCTAAGCAATCTCCTCTTCCCGCATCAGCCATGGTAATACCTCGAATGCTAAATCCAACGTTGTCACCCGGGATTGCTTGAGGGATCTCTTCATGATGCATTTCAATGCTCCGGATTTCACCTTGAAAGCCAGTTGGCATGATGATAATTTTATCTCCTTTTTTCAATACACCAGTTTCAACTCTCCCAACTGGAACTACCCCTGTTCCTTTAATTTTATAAGCATCTTGAATAGGGAGTCGTAATGGCTTATCAAGAGGTTTTTCAGGAACTGTGAATGTGTCAATAGCGTCAATTAAAGTTGGTCCTTTATACCAAGGCATTTTATCACTTTTTTTCGATAAATTTTCCATAGCAAGTCCACTTACAGGTACAAATGGAATCTTTTTTACCGGAAAACCGATATTTCTTAAGAGATCAGAGACACTTTCCTTAACTTCATTATATCTGTCTTCACTATAATCCCACACATCTGCTTTATTAACTGCTACAACAAGTTGTTTAACGCCAAGAGTTTGCGCGAGGTACGCATGTTCCCTTGTTTGTCCATTAGCAGCGATACCGACTTCCATTTCTCCTTTCTTTCCAGAAACTACTAAAATAGCAGCATCGGCTTGAGATGCTCCAGTAATCATGTTTTTTACGAAGTCTTGATGGCCTGGTGCGTCAATGATGGTAAAATAAAGACTTGGAGTCTCAAATTTCCTGAATGCAAGGTCAATTGTGATTCCTCTTTGTCGTTCTTCTTTTAAACGGTCAAAAACATAGGCATAAGACCATGATTCTCTATCATATTCTTTTGCCAATTTTTCCAATTCTCTTGCTTCTCTATCAGTAATCGCTCCTGTTTCTATGAGTAAAGCACCCATCATTGTCGATTTACCGTGATCTATATGCCCGATAATTACTAGATTCAGATGGTCTTTTTCTTTTTTCGACATACTAAATCAAATTCCTTTTTAATTTTTTAACTTAATAATATTGAATAGTATATATTTTTACTTAAATGATATGAGTGTTAAATGATGTTCAACTTATATTTTTTTCTGTTTTTTATACTTTTAGATAATAGATAATACAATGAGAGCTTTAATTTTTACAATGACTTCACAATATTTTTTCATTGTTATTTTCTTTATTTTTTAAACTGAGTAAATAATTACCTTTTAGATCATCTAAGAGTTCTTGTTTGTATTCTCTTAAAAATTTAAAAATCTCCTCAAGTTCATTTTGAAAATTTACTTTGTTGCCAGAGATATCATAATATTCAATTGTCACTTTTTCTTCAAGAAATTTTTTGAAAATTAGTTCAAGATTATTTATATCAAATCGAGTTTCTTTGAAATAATCTAATAGATGATGTAAATAATAAGCTTTAACATATAATTTTTCTCTACTGTATTTTTTTTCTAAATCTTTTTGATAAAAGTATTTTAATTGCCGAATAAGAACGGGATCATTAATATCATTATAGATTAGATCATTTTCATCACAAACGCTATACTGCGCTCCATAATCGATGAACGTATTTACGATATTTGAAATAAGCTTATCTATTCCGAGTTTTTCTGCCCATTTATTATGAATAAGCCAATTGGGTATTTTTTGACACTTAGTATTATTAAATTGACAATATTATTGTTAAAAAAATAATTCTAAATAAATTTTAACTTTATAGAGATAATAAAAATAAAAAATCATTGAGCTTTAATTAAAATTAAAGGAATTAAAAAATAAATAATTTCTAAATGAGAGATTATTATGGTGCGCTCGAGAACAAAATTTCCTAAAGAAGGGGAGTTTATTGTGGGAAAAATTGCTGATATTGAACAACAATATGTTTATGTAGACCTACTTGATTATGAAGGGTTGGATACAGAAAAAACTGCCAGAGGTATGATCCATATTAGTGAAATCTCAAGCAGATGGATAAAAAATATTCGAAATTATGTGAGAATTGGTCAAAGAGTTGTATTGCGAGTCTTAAGGGTTGATCCTGTAAAAGGTCATGTAGATTTATCATTAAGGAAAGTAAATTCTGCTCAAAGGGAAAATAGAATAAAAGAATGGAAATACGCCTTAAAATATGAGAATTTACTACAGTTTCTTGCTGATGAAACCGAATCAACTCTCGATGATGCATACAAGTTAATAGGGTGGCCAGTTTTAGATAATTATGATACATATCAAGAGGCAGTTGAAGATCTAAAGGAAAATGGAAAAGATATTTTAAATAAGATAAAAAATATATCAGAAGAGCATAAAGAAAAGTTTTTAAAAATTATCAATGAAAATGTAAATATTTCTACAGTAGGGATTACAGGAAAAATTAAATTATCTTATAATGCAAAAAATGGGATAGATTTAATAAAAGAATCATTATTGGATGCCAGAAATGTTATTGAATCAAAGGAAGCTAGGCACTTAAGAATCCATTATCTTGGTGCACCATTTTATCGGATCGAAGTTGTTTCAAAGGATTATTTAGATGCTGAAAATATCCTATCTGATGCTTTAGAAGTTATTGAAGCTAAAGCAGTGAAAAATAACGGCAGTTTTGAGTTTATTCGAGATTAATAAATAAGAATTGAAGATGCCTATTGACAAAACACTTGTTAAAATGCAAAAATTGTAATCGCTATGGATTGGAGAATCCAAAATCAAAATGTCAATATTGCGGTGGACTATTGATAAATCCAAAACCACCAAAATTTTCACTAATCGATAAGTATGGGAAATATAGACTGAAATATTTTAAGGAAGAATTTGAACAGAAATATAGATAATTTTGTTTAGGAAAGGTCTATTTTTTTGGCTATTTTCTCAGCCAGAAGAATTTTAGCATTTTTATAAGGTATATTAGCAACATCTTCTTTTTCAAAAGGTCCATAATTAATTAGGTCAATTCCCACTAGAGGTGGAGCTTTTTGTAAAAATTTGACTATTGTATAATTGAAATTTTCGACTTCTGTTTTAATTTCTAATTCTGAGGGAAAATGGTTTCCTATTTGAGTTTTCTCAGGTCGAACATCATCATCTTGTATTATTTCTAATATTTCTCCTATCTTACTTGATTCAGCTCTTTCAACTCCCTCTATAACTTTTACTTTTTGAAAACCTTTAATAGCACTAACTAGATTTTGATAAAACAGTCTTTCTGCATCTAAAAGATGGTCTAGATTAATTTCTTTCAAAGCTAAAGCAGCATTGATTAATTTAATTTCTCTCATTTTAGAAAAATCATTAATTAAAAAAGTGAAATTTTCCTTATACGAATTAATAATCTCATATTTTATTATTTCTTCCTTATTTGATATTAGATTATTAATATAGTCAAAAGCTTTCTGATAATTACTGTAAATTTGTGAATCTAATCGAGTTAGTTCAATTTGCCTAAGTTCTTTAAGCCAATGCTGATATAGCTTCTCATATTCGCTTTTAATATCCATGAATCTTTTTAAAATCCTTATTATAATATTATGAAGTTTTAACCAAATTTATTGTTATCTTATACAGTTTTTGCGACACCCTTGCATAATAGAAATACCGCAATATGATGTGGAACCTCAATTTTTTCCCCATTTTTAAAAGGTCCATATTTATTACCTGATATTTCCGTTGGAGGTACATATGTTTCAATAATTTCAATTTTTTGAATATTTTTACTTTTAAATACAATCGGGTCAAGTTTTTGATTGTGTTCATTCAATGGTTTAAAATTTTCGAGTTCATTTAATCCTATTTCTTGAACTTTAAATCCCGTAGCCCCGTGCAGGGACCCCGGATATCTTATAAGTCGATGAATATCTATTGTGACAGGCTCGTCTATCTTAGCCCCAATTTCGTGAACAATCCCGTAGAGAAAA
>JBHLNT010000025.1:0-37305 GCA_048941265.1 Promethearchaeota archaeon | reverse complement strand
TAAAAAATCATTTCGATTAGAAATTTGGGATTTATCCTATTTTTTATTATGTTTTGGCGAAAATGGACTAACTGCTCTAATTGACGCTATAAATGAGGAAGTTTCTGATTGGTCTGATGTTATAGTTTGGAACACATTCCCTTATTCTTTTTTCTGGGATTGTATATTTATTATGTATATCACAATAGATTTATATGGACCTCTTTTTAGAGTTATTTATAGGATTGTATAAAATTTCTTTGATAAAATTTCAACCTTACTTTTACGTAATACATTTTTGTAAAACTCCAATTCACTAGCGGGAACAAAATAAAGAGAATTCAATATGTTTTCTTCTAATTTGTTTTTTCTGTATAAATGGCTTCATAATTAAAAAATTGGTAATGTTTTAAAGTATTAAGCTAATAGTTTAAATATTACATAAATACTTTACAAAACTTTACAACAAAAAATATAGTGAAAAAATATGGAAGTACCAATTTATATATATATAGCTATAATAGCTGGTGTTTTAAGTATTCTAATGGCAATTGTCTTCGCTAAAAAAGTGATGAAGGCAGAGCCTGGTAATGAAAGGATGCAAGAAGTCGCTGGTTATATTGCATCTGGTGCGGGGACTTTTCTTAAACGACAATATTTGACTTTAGGTATATTTGTTATTGTAATAGCCACAGCATTACTTTTCTTACCTTCTCGAGTGGATGAAAATCTTCGAGTGATTAAATTTATGAATTGGGAGCAAAGTTTTACATATCTTATTGGAGCTTTTGCCTCAATGTTTGCCGGATATATCGGTATGGAAGTTGGTGTAAAAGCCAATACAAGGTCTGCTCAAGCTTGTTCAAAAAGTACGAAAGAAGGCTTTGATGTAGCATTTTTTGGTGGTGCTGTTATGGGACTTGCGGTTGTAGGAGCTGCTTTAATTGGCGTCTCTGTCATCTATTTGTTTCTACCAGATCCGATAGTGGTTTTAGGATTCAGTTTTGGAGCTAGCAGTGTAGCATTATTTATGAAATGTGGAGGAGGTATCTATACAAAAACTGCGGATGTTGGAGCTGATTTAGTAGGCAAAGCTGAATATAAATTACCTGAAGATGATCCTCGAAATCCTGCGACAATCGCCGATAATGTGGGAGATAATGTGGGCGATATTGCTGGTATGGGTAGTGATTTATTTGACTCTTACGTTGCTTCAATTGTAGCTGCAATGTTATTAGCAGCAGCTTTAGTTATTGGACCTGCATTGCCTTTATTTGTGATTTTACCTCTTATTTTATGTGGTGTTGGGTTACTCTCTTCACTGCTTGGAATATTATATGTAAAAACACGAGGCTCTGAAGAACCTGGTAAAGCCTTAAATACAGGGACTTATTTGGCAACTGTCTTTTTTGCCATCTTAGCTGCATTGTTTATTTATTTAATTGGTCTGGGAGAAATACCCTCGGTCCAAGCGAAATTATGGAGAAATTATTTTGCCACTGTTATCGGTCTACTTAGCGGAATTGTTATAGGTTTCACAAGTGATTATTACACTCGAGATGATAGAAACCCTACTCGAAATATTGCAAATGCCGCTCAAGATGGAGATGCTGTTGTTATTCTTAGTGGGTTTTCATATGGTCTTATAAGTGTTGTCCCTCCTGCAATCGGGATCATTATTGCTATGGCTGTTGCCTATATGCTTGATGGTATTTTAGGAGTTGGTATGGCGGCAGTTGGGATGTTATCTATTGTAGGTACAATTGTATCAAATGATGCATATGGACCTATTGTTGATAATGCGAGAGGTATTGCTGAGCAAGGTGAATTAGGAGAGGATGTTATTCGTACAGCTGATCGTCTTGATTCGGCAGGAAATACAGCGAAGGCTATCACAAAAGGTTTTGCCATTGGTGCCGCGAATCTTACTGTATTAGCCCTAATGTTCTCTTTTGCAGAAGAAGCTAATATCGAAGTTATACATTTAATCTCAGTTGATGTTCTGATTGGAGCTTTTATTGGTGTTATTATTCCAGCTTTATTTTCAGCTCTATTAGTGCTTGCGGTGCAAAGAAATGCAGGGAAAATGGTTGAAGAAATTAGACGTCAATTCGAAGAAAATCCAAAAATCTTGACTGGAGAAGAGCCTGCTGATTTTAATAAATGCATTGACATTGCTACAAGAGGTGCATTAAGAGAATTAGTTTCTCCAAGTATCATATCAATTATCACACCTTTATTGGTCGGGATTCTTTTCGGTGTTGCATCATTAGGTGCTTTTCTGGCGGGGTCTATATTATCCGGATTTATATTTGCTATCTTTATGAGTAATGCAGGAGGCAGCTGGGATAATGCTAAGAAATTTATTGAAGATGGTAATCTGGGAGGTAAAGGCACTGAAGCTCACAAGGCTTCAATAACAGGTGACACAGTTGGAGATCCTTTCAAGGATACAGCTGGTCCAAGTATAAATACATTGCTTGTAGTTATGTCCTTAACAGCATCAATATTCATGGGATTCCTTTTAATGTTTAACGCTGGAGCAGGAATAATTGGACCATTACTTACCTAAATTGTGAAATCAAATAAATATCTATAACAACATTTATTTTCTTTTTTTTTAATAATTTTTATCTTGATTATAATCTGAAAGAGATATAATACGCTAATTTAGTTATTCTAATTATTTTTTAAAGATGGATTAGCGTCGTATATCTTTCAATATTCCTTTATTTGGAAAAAAAAAGATTAAAATATCAAAATATTACAAAAAATTTTGCTACTTTCAACTCTCTTAATTTATTTAATATCTAATATCGAATATTCGCAATTATTTTGAGAGGTTTTGACATATTTTCACAGCTTCTTGTGGATTCTTACCGTAGGCATCCACATCTAAAGTTCTAACAATATCTTCATTAAAGGCACTTCCCCCCACGATAATCTTTATCTTATTTCTCAGATTTTCTTTTTGGATTGAATTAATAAGATTTATCACGGAATCGATAGCTATTGTGAGCAACGCCGATAATCCAAGAATAGAAACTCCTGGCTGTTTGATTGCTTCTATAAATTTCTCAGGTGGTACATCGACTCCTAAATCCTCAACATTAAATCCAGATGCAATTAAAATAGTTTTAACAATATTTTTTCCAATATCATGAACATCTCCTTGAACTGTTCCAATTATAATCTTTACCTTGCTCTGATTGGGAGTTCCACTCTTTTCTAACATCGGTTTTAAAATCTCAAAAGCATTTTCAAAAATATCGCCACCAGTTATTAATTCGGCTAAGAAATATTCCTTTTTCTCAAAATAATCGCCAACAATTTTTACTCCCTCAGAGAGCCATTCTATAATTTTTAAAGGATCAGTCCCTTTTTTTAGTTCTTCATTCACTAATTCTAAAACTTTTGCTCTCTCTAAGTTTCCCATCGCATTAACTAACTCACTATTCATTTAAAATATACCTCACTGATTAAAAATTTCATTATTTTTTATAAAAACCGTATTTCATTACGCAGTCTTTCATTGCTTTAAGATTTTCTGCTGGAATCTCGTCAGGTAAAACACATGATGAACCTAACATATAACCTCCACCTTCCATACATCCTTCGATTTGTTTCTTACAGTAATTCTCAACGTCTTTAGGAGATCCCCTTCCTGTAATTTGAGGTGGTACATTTCCCATCAGGCAAGCACGATCACCCAAAATTTCTTTGGCTTTAAATATATCAGTCGTATCCAAGTGGAACATAACTTTTCCTTTAGGAAATTCAGTAAAATATTCCAGCACATCAGTGTAATCGTTATCCAGGTGGTATTGAACGATAAACCCATTTTTAATGATATAATCCGAAATCCTTTTAATATGAGGCCAGAAGAGATCAAATTTCTTAGGGGAGATCCAATTTGTCGCTATCCTTGAAACACCTAATAGACACATTTGAGCTCGTGCATCTTTGCTTTTAAAGGCTCGGAATTGGAGATCTAATGATCTCAATAATTCTTTTTCTGTAGCTTCACAAGCCTCTACGACTTTTTCTGGAATCTCAACCAAGTCTGTCATAAATTTATTAAAACTCCTCAAAAATGAGATCATATCAACAGGGGGTTCAATAAATGCTTCAGCAAGGGGTAATACATCCATTTCTTTAAGCCAATTTGCCGTATCTAGCTTAGAAAATTCAACCATTATTCTTGCAAATTCTTTACTTAATTCAGCTCGTCTTTTAAAAGGAGTAAATCCTTTTTCAATTACAAGATCATAATCTTCACGCTTCATTAGCTCCTTTTCATGCATTTGTTCCGGGAGATTACCCTTTGGAAGCGTCCAATCAAAATAAAACATACTATGAGAATTCGGAATGGGAGCATAATAGCCAAGTATCGGAGAACAGCCAGTATAAACATCAAAGCCACCAAACATCTCCCATACTTTTTTTGTGGCCTCATATGATTTTGGAATATCAAAAAAGAACTCCTCAATAGTCAGTCCAGTTAATCTTGCTTGAGCACAATGAAAAGATGGCGTAATTGGGATTCGATCTGGTTCTTTTATCGCTAAAGCAGTCTCAACACGTTCTCTTGGAGTCATTGTTTCTTTTTCATGCATTTTTAAAGGCATATGTGTTTTCTCTGTTATATTGATATAAGTTACTTTTGTTAGAATAGTAAAAAATATAATAAATAAAAAGATTTGGGACATTGAAATTTAACTTTTTTAATGAACTAATTAGGTATCTCTTAAGATTCCATGGGGAATAGAAATATTTTTAAAGTCATCTATACTTATTTTTAGTGACAAATGAAAGCTTGGGCTGACGGTGGGCTCGACCCGCTGAGGAACCTCGCCTCACATTCCAAGCAGGGAGTAGATTACTATTACGGTGAGAACCGTATTTTAGCAACTGAAACGACACTGTCTTCTTGCAGATATTAATGATTTGGTAAGCCAAGGAAATTGTAAGAGGGATTGGTTGGAACGAGTTAAAACCCTGGTGCAAGTCCAAATGAAAGTGATGAGCCCTTGGAGCGAGCTTTAGGTAGGACGCTTAGTTTGATGCCCAATCTGTTTTACGGTGACGAAAACAGTACAAAAAGGCGGGTATAGCTTTCAGGTGTCCCCTTTTTTCTTTGAATCTCTATACGTTGATCTTAAAAATTAGAAAAAGATTGAGAAAAAAGCTAATTTTAATTCTTTAAAATTAAGCTATTTCCCCAGAATTAATGAAGCAAAATGTCTAAAGCTTCTATCGTAAGAAATTTCTGCTTCTTTAGAAATTTTAGCAAACACGCAGCCAGGTAATTCGCTATTGACTAAATGATATTCAATACATTCACAACATTTTCCCAATCTACTGCAACTACTATAAGTACACGCACATCTTTTTTTTATTTCTGCTTGGTTACAATCCATCTTTCATCTATAAGATATATATTATTATAAATTAGGAAATGAAATTGTAGAAAAAATATATCTTTTTCTTAAAAATATCTGAATTCCGACAAATTTATTAAATTTAAGAAGTTTCGTTATGAAGATTTAAATAGATTTAAGTTAACTATTTTATAATCATTTTAATAACAAATTCATCAGGTGTTTATAATAGAATTAACATTGGTCGAAATATTAACAGGAACTTTTAATTTAATCTTCGTTATTATTTCATTTATAGTTGGACTTAAAATTCTTTCAAAATATTTTGAATTTGAAAAACGGTATTATATTTATGTTGGAATAACGTGGATTGGAATCTCAACTCCTTGGATGCACGGAGCACTTGCTTTTGTATTGCTTTTTTTTAATATAATTTTAGCAGAGGATATAAGATTTATTATTGGATATGTCTTCATTCCGATTATTACCGTACTTTGGCTAATCACCTTTACAGATTTTATGTATCAAGAAAAGAAAAAAGTTATCGTTGGAATATACACAATTATTAGCCTTGTCTGTGAGGTCCTCTTTTTCTATTTTCTCTTTACTGATCGAGTCAATATGATCGGATATTTCGAAAGAACCTTTTCTGCAGTATATAGACCATTCGTTCGATTTACTTTACTTTTCTTCTTGATCACAGCTTTAGTTACGTTTCTTATATTTGCTAACGCTTCGCGAAAATCAGATGATCCTGAACTACGATTAAGAGGAAAGTTCTTAATAATAGCTTTTCTAATTTATGCTGCTTGCGCCGTTTTAGACTCTTTTTTTCTATTTTCGCCAGTGATTGTTGTACTAGTTCGAGTATTATTAATTTTAAGCGCGATATTCTTTTATCTGGGTTGGATTTTACCTGATGTTATGAAAAATCGGTTAGCAAAATAATTATATTCTAAATCTTACATTTTTTTTCTTTTTCTTTAATTTTCTAATCAAAATGATTAGAGTTTTTGAAAAGGCATAAATATCCAAATTTTTAAATATATCTTCATGACAAATAAAAATACTGAATTTGACCAGAGTTAAAAGCAAGAAATAATAATAAAAGAAAAATCAGCTAATCTATTATACTAAAAGTGCAATCATTATCGCCACAGCCGGGGCAAAGTTGATCTTCATCTGGCAAATCATCTGACTCGAATTCATGGCCGCATTTGTCGCATTTAAACTTCATAAATTATGAACTTACACTTTTTTTTACTTTATATCCCTTTTTAAAGGCATCTCTAAAATTTATTTAATAAAATAACGTTGGTCTTAATTAAAAATTTTTGCATAAAGAACTAAATTTAAGCTATTTAACAATTGAAACTATTTTATTAAAAATTTCATCCTGATTGCTGAGATTTAAATTAATAAGAATCAAATTCGATACATTTAATATATAGTCCTTGATAGGATGTTTTATTTTTTCTCCGACGGTCGCTATTACTAAATTATTTGATTGAAATAATTTTTTGATGAATTCTTGAAATTTCTTAGAGAAAAGTTCCATTTTCCCAATCTCATCAATACAGAATATCGAACCTGGAACCTCATAAATGGGCTCCAAAAAATTATTAATATAGTTTTCAAAGTCTTTAATAAATACAGAATATCTCCCTAATTTGAAATTTGTTTTAAAATCACCTACTTTAGCAAGAGGAAATCTCTTCTTTGAATTAAGATCTTCGACATTAAAACCCTCTCTTTTATTCTGTTTTCTAATTTCGGGTGTTATAAAACCATAAATTTTAAAATTTTTCCGCAGATGTTCAATCAATCTAGATATCAACGTTGATTTCCCACATCTCGGAGGACCAGTGATAAGTATTTTCTGCTTAAAGTTATCCATTCTTCAAAATGAATTTTAATAGAAAATTTTGGAATTAAGATTTTAATGAGGATTGAATTGAGATTGAAATTTTTATGTCACACATAAGTCTTTGTTATAGATCTAATACCTTATATAAAAAAAATTGATAAAATTTTTGTTATTTATCATTAAATTTGATTATTTTAAGATTTTAACTTTTATTGGTTCTTTAATTAGAGCCTGAATTAGTTCATTTAACAATATATTGTTTTGTCTTATTAAAGGTAATGCCTCAGCTATTTCCAAAAATAATTGTTTTTTCTTAATTTTTTTTTTCTTTCGCTGATTTTTATAATTCTGTGAATAAATTGAATCAGTTTTTTCTATATCTGATTTTGTAGACTTTATATCTCTTAATATTTCATTTTTTTTATTAACTTGAATTAAACCGTCTCTTATAGAACTTACAGAGATCTTCTCGTTTAGATCTTTTAATTTCCTAAAATTTGAAATTCCTCCTTCTTCCTTTTTAGATTCTCCAATTAGTTCCTTTAAAAATTTGAGATCTTCCTTCTTTATTTCTTCTTTTTTAGGCATAACGATCCACTTACGCTCCTAAAATTTGTTTTACTAGATTTTGAGATATTTTACCTTTTTCAATAGCTTGAAAAACCGCTTCTCTTCTGAGTTCCTCTGAGATTTTATTATGAAAAAAGAATATTATAGCTTCTTTAAACAATTTAGTTAAATTATCATATTCTAATGTTAAATTTGGAATTTCCTGTAATATTAAACCAATTATACGGTTTAAATGTATCGGGAAAACGATTTCATTCTGATTTTTTAAATCTATTACAGGAGATTCAATATCAAAATCTTTATACCAGATGAAATTCTCGAATCTTTTAACTCTTTTCTTAACAAAAACTTTATCCTTTTCTTTTTTTTGCATTCGCCGAATTGCTGTTTGGGCTCCACCAGATGTAAGATTCAAGTCCTTATAGAGATGATAAAATTTAACAGGCTCGTTTTTTGCCTTTAGATATTCGAGAATGTCTTTTTCTAGTTCTAAGGCCGACTTTTCTCTTTTTGATTTCGGCAAGTTATATCAAGCAATTTTATTTACTAAATAGTATTATCTAATTTTAAATATTTAAATTTTTCCTAAAATCTTTTCTTTAATTTTGAAAAGTCATGTCATATACTTGATATTTATTTTTTTTAGTTTGTTAATTTTCTATTTTAGATCCAAAACTTAACTCCTCAATAAACTAAATACGTATAATTCATTTAAAATCTACAATTTTAATCCGATAGTACTACCTAAATCATTTAATTAATCTTTCAATAAGTTTATGAGAATATCTAAAGAATTTTTAAACATCATATTCATTCTATATCCCAAATTTTGATTTTAAAAAGATTTGAAGGAATATATCATCAAAATAATATGTTGAAAAAATCGTTATTGAATGAATTTGCCATATATGATATTTGATCTTTAACAAAAACATACGCGTAACACAAAGTATAAAACCAATACCTAAGAACTAATACATTATGTAAATTAAAAATTTAGCGTTTACTTAATTCTTTGTATTTTAATAGCAACTCTTTTTGTTCAGAAGAGAGATCTGAAGGATTAGGTATTTTTACTGCAACGACCACATATTGGTCTCCCTTTCCTTTACCTCTAAGATAAGTAGCTCCGCGATTTTTGATTCTGAACTCAGTTCCATGCTGGGTACCTGGTGGAATGGTAAGTTCCTTCTCAGATATCTTATTATTTTTGTAATCAAGAGTTGGAACTACAATTTTATTACCTAAAATAGCAGAAACTATATCAAGATCTACTCTGGTATACAAATCATTGCCTCGTCTTATAAAATGTTCGTTAGGAATAACTCGAATTCCAAGATATAAATCTCCTGGAATTGCTTGTTTTGTTGGGATATGGCCTGCGCCTTGTACCTTTAAGTGTACACCATCCTCGACTCCTGGAGGGATTTTAACATGGATTTTTTTAGTTTCCGGGACCATCTTTTTTCCGCCGCATACTTTACATTTCTTTTTTATAATTTGTCCAGTACCATTGCAACTATAACATTCAGATTCCCGTATAATGGTCCCAAATCCGGATCTCGACATGGTCCTCATTCTCCCAGTACCTTGGCATTTTGGACAATTCTCAACAGCCGAAGGATCTTCAGCTCCTGTTCCCCCACAATCATCACAGGGGACATATCTTTCAATTTGAATATCTCTCTTAACTCCAAACATCGCTCCTTCGAAGTCTATCTCGATATGATCTTCAATATCTTGTCCGACTTGTCTGCGTGGTGCTTGCGTCCTGCTCCTACTTCCAAAGCCACCAAAACTGTCAAAAATATCCCCGAAGCCACCACCAAATCCGCCTCCTCCAAAGATCGATCGGAACAATTCATCAATGCCGGGAATTCCTCCTCTGAAAAAATCGCTCATATCTACATGAACTCCGCTAAAACCAAATCTATCGTAATTCCTTCTTTTTTCGGGATCACTAAGGACTTCATAAGCCTCCTGAACTTCAATAAATTTACTTTTTGCGTTTGGATCAGTTTTATTCATATCTGGATGAAATTTTCGCGCCAAACGACGATAAGCTAATTTTATATCATTTTCAGAGGCATCCTTAGCTACTCCTAATACTTCGTAATAATCTCGCTTATTTTTTCCAGAGCTCATATTATATCCCTGCTACATTTAAAATGGTCTATAAGTCTATCTATTAAAATCTATAATTGAATTTAATTTTTTAGGTATAAGGCTACAATCCTAACATTTACTATTCAAAAAAATATAAAAAATAAAATAAAATTATTGGAATTTATTCCTCATCTTCATCCCAGTCAACATCAACTACTTTCTTTTTATCATCTTTTTTCTTCTCTTCTGCTTTATAAGATGCTCCGCCACCACCCATATCTCCCATACCTCCTGGTGGAACGCCTCCCATACCTCCCGGAGGGACTCCACCCATACCACCTGCAGCACGTTGAGCTTGTTCAGCCGCTTGTTGATAAGCTTGTTGTTGGGCTTGAGTTTGATAAATTCTTTGTGAGAATGAATACATAGATTTTTGAAGGTTTTCAATCCCTAATTTGATTCTATTAACATCATCACTTTTAATATCTTCTTCAAGCGAGGTAATGGCTTTTTCTATTTCTTGTTTTTCATTTTCTTGAATTTTGTCTTTATTTTCTTCCATTAGCTTTCGAGTTTGATATATCATAGATTCTGCGTTATTTTTAGCTTCAACTTTTTCTCTTAATTTCTTATCCTCTTCCTCGAATTGCTGGGCATTTCTGACTTTCTCTGCAATTTCCTCTTCAGTTAGACCCTTTGCTCCTGTAACTGTAATACCCGTTTCCTTTCCTGTTCCTAAATCTTTTGCTGTCACATGCACAATACCGTCCGCGTCGATTGAGAATTTAACCTCAATTTGTGGAATATTTCTCGGTGCCGGGGGAATTCCTGTCAAATGAAACATTCCAAGCGAAATATTATCGGCAGCCATTGTTCTTTCACCTTGTAATACATTAATAGTTACAGCGGGTTGATTATCAGCAGCTGTACTAAAAATTTGTGCTTTTTCCGTAGGAATGGTCGAATTACGTTCTATTAAAGGAGTCATTACGCCACCTAAGGTTTCAACACCTAGAGTGAGTGGTGTAACGTCCAGCAATAGTAAATCCTCGACTTCTCCCGCAATTACCCCACCTTGTATAGCTGCACCTAGAGCAACGCATTCCATTGGATCTACTGAATGCTCGGGTTCTTTTCCAAAAAATTTTCTAAATCGTTCCTGAACGGAAGGCATCCTGGTCGGACCACCGACAAGAATAACCTTATCTACATTAGCAATAGAAATTTTTGCATCAGATACTGACCTTTGCATTATCGGATCTAATCTCCTTAATGTTGGCTCAATTAATTGCTCTAATTTTGCTCTTGTCAGTTCCATTTCCAAATGAACTGGATTTCCTCCTTTCTGACTAATATAAGGAAGATTTATTTGAGTGCTTAATGTAGTCGATAATTCTATTTTGGCTTTTTCAGCACCATCCTTTAAACGAATCATTGCTTTATTATCAGGTCTAAGATCAATTCCCTCTTTTTTTTTAAATTCTTCAACAAGCCAATCAATTATTGCATTATCCATGTCGGTACCTCCTAATTGAGTATCACCCGCAGTTGACATAACTTCTACTACTCCTTCACCATATTCCATTAAAGTCACATCAAAAGTACCACCCCCTAGATCCAATACACAGATCTTAAGCAATTTTTCTTTAGTGTCTTTATCCAAACCATAAGCAAGACATGCAGCAGTCGGCTCATTAATCATTCTTACAACTTCCAGTCCTGCAATTTCTCCGGCATTCTTAGTAGCTGTACGCTGTTGATCATTGAAGTATGCTGGAACGGTAATTACTGCCTTTTTAACTTCTTCTCCAAGATATGAAGAGGCATCATTTGCTATTTTTTTTAATATCATTGCAGAAACTTCTTCTGGGCTGAATTCTTTCCATTCAGAACCAACTTTTACCTTTGCTTTATAAGATGTTCCCATTTTTCTTTTAATAGCATAAACAGTACCATCTGGATTAGAAACTGCTTGACGTCGAGCAGGCTCACCGACTATTTTCCGAGCATTCTCATCAAAAGCAACGTATGATGGAAATGCTTTTCCACCAAGAGTCCTACCCTCAGCCGCTGGAACAATTTCGGGTTTACCCGTTGCTCCCATTACCGCGCATGCGCTGTTTGAAGTACCTAAATCAATTCCAATTATCTTTTCCTTCTTCTTTGGTTTGCTCTTTTCACTCATACTTATAAATTCACTTTTTTCTAAGAATTATTGATTCATTATATTTTGATTATTTTATCATTGATCTGTTTCCTTTAAGATTTAATATTAATTAAAAATTAAAAATTTTTTTATAATGATCTCTAAGTCAGTCTAAAATTGAAAAAATTTAATTTTTTTATTTTTTTTTTATTCATTAAAGAATATCTTATTATTTTGAAATTAAGTATTTATCTTACATTTTTATGAAATATAAATGGTATTGCGTATGACAAAAAAAAAGGAAAAGAATCAAGAGAAAACAGAAAAAACTGAAGAAGTTCCTCAAATAGATTCGAATGGTTCAGAAGGAACATATCAAAATCAGGCGAAAACTACAGCAAAGGAAGAAACTTCACAAGAAGAAGTAAAACTCCTTGAAGAAAAAGAAGGAGCGGGGTTAACTTTAGAATATTTCTCGAAGGAAGGAATGGCTAATAAAGTGAAAGAATTAGAAGAGTGTGTTAAAGAGAAAGACGGCCAAATTAAACAACTAAAAGAATGGAAAGATAAATTCATGAGATTACAGGCTGAATTTGAAAATACACAAAAACGCTGGGAAAAAAATCGGCAATACCTAAGATCTCAATATACTGCTTCTACATTGAAGAACTTCTTACCTCTGTATGATTCATTTAAAAAAGCGATTGAAAATACCGGTGAAGATGATAAAATTAAGCAATTTTATAATCAATTCATGGGTATTTTAAAATTTACGGGAGCAGAACCTATGCAAACTAAGATTAATGACCCTTTTGACTATAGTCAGCATGAAGCGTTAACTTCAGTAGAAAAAGACGATGTAGAAGAAAATCGTATTTTAGATATTATACAAGAGGGTTGGAAATATGATAAAGAAGTATTACGATTCGCTAAAGTTGTTATTTCTAAAAAACCAAAACCACCAGAGCCTGAACTAGAACCCGAAGCAGAAGAAAAAATTGAAGTTGAGCCTGAAAAAACATCAATAGAAGAAAATGAAAATAAAGAAGAGAAAAAAGTAGAAGCGCCTCCTGAAAAAGAAGAAAAAAAAGATTCAGATAAAAATGAGTATATCTCGTAATATCCTCATTTTTTATTAAATTCAAAAAAAAATTTTTTTGATAAATTTAATAAAAATTAAAGGAAGTTTCAAGGTAAACCTGCTCCTGGGAACTCTACATCAATAACTTCTATACGACCATTTGTTCTGGAATCATTTGAAGTACAAATAAATAATGTTTTCCGACTCGGACCGCCTAACATACAGGCGTAAGCAGAATTCTCATCTTGGATTTTAATCTGATCTGAAATTTCACCCCCCTCTAATACTCGAAGAACTTCAGAAGTAGTAGGAGAAGCTATCCATATCGCTCCCTCAGAATCCAAACAAATCCCATCGGGAACGGCACTTCCTTTCAATCGAGCCCATATACGGCGGTTAGTGAGAGAACCATCCCTTTCAATGTTAAACGCAGTGAGACATGACCCATAAGTTTCTCCTACTATAAGGGTACTGCCATCTGGTGTAATAATGGTCCCATTCGGGAAAGCCATATTATCGGCGACGATACGCGCTTGACCATCGGGTGTTACGAGTATGATTTCGGCTGGTTTAAATGGAGCATTTGCTATAAAATCAAATCCAAAGTTTCCTATATACGCATTACCATGTTTATCTACAACCATATCATTACAATTGTTTGATGCTAAATTTCTTAAATTTGCAACTTCTTGCAATCCATCAGGATCAAGTCGAAGCAAGCGTCTATCCAGCATGGACACAATTAATAACCTTCCTTGTGAATCCCACCCTAAACCGGAAGGAGAACCCCGAAATTTAACAATAAGTTCAGCATTTCCTTCAAGATCTACAGTCATTACTTTACCACCTACCATATCAGAAAACCAGAGTTTATTGTCATGCCATCTGGGGCCTTCTGGAAAACGTAAGCCCGTTAAAAGAATTTTGGGTTGTTTTTCTATTTTTACTCACCTTAATTTAATATAAATTCTTTAACATTATGATATTACTAAGAGCTTATATTTTAAATATTTAATAACCTTATTCTTTTATAGCTTTAATTATTCTGTGTGAATTTATGAATAAAGAAGAATTCGAAATCGATCCTAAAAGACGGTTTTCTCCAAGAGTAGATAATTATAGTAAATTTCGACCGAGTTACCCTCAAGCTGTTATCTCTTTTTTAGAAGCTAGAAAAATTCTTTTTAAAGATTCAATAATTGCTGATTTTGGCAGCGGGACAGGTATTTTAAGTGAGCTATTTCTAAAAAACGGGAATATTGTATATGGAATTGAACCTAATATTGATATGAGGAATGTGGCCAAAGTATCTTTAAAAAAATATCAAAATTTTCATAGTATTGATGGCTCTGCTGAATATTCTAATATAGAGGATAGTTGTATAGATCTTATTACCGTAGGTCAAGCGTTTCATTGGTTTGACCAAATAAAAGCTCGTAAAGAATTTAGGAGAATACTTAAACCTCAGGGATATATTGTAATAATTTGGAATAGAAGGAAGCGGTCTGGTTCTAGGTTTTTAGAAGCATATGAAGACCTTTTATTAAAATACGGAACCGATTATAAAAAAATTAGCAATATCCAAATTGATTTTGAGAATTTTTATGGTAAGGGGAAAAATTGTAAAGGGTATAAAAAAGAAATATTTGAAAATTTTCAATTATTAGATTATCCCGGCCTGAAGGGACGATTACTTTCGACATCATATACACCATTAGACGATCATCCTAATTATAATAACATGATTATTGAATTAGAGAAAATATTCAATGATTATAATCAAAATAGATTTGTAAAGTTTGAATATGAAACAGAGCTTTATTACGGACAGCTTTATAATTGAAAGAAATCGATCAATTAATTTTACTAAAGAATCCCATTATTTGATTTTTTTGGATTCTTCTCACGCTTTTAGATTTAAATCTAAAAAGTTATTAGTTTGAATTTATTTACTAACCTAAATTAAATTATAAAATACTTTTGTAATGAGAGATACATAAAATGGGAGAAGAACCACAATTCCCGCCCATCCCATGCATTTCAGAAGAAATGTATAGAAAAGATAGGGTATATGAGCGGAAATTTACCGTATTAAAGTGTGAAAGTTGCCAAGCGAAGTATGAGCGCCCTTTTAAGCCGGGGGATTATGCTTTTAAAAAAGTAACAGACGAGCCATGTGAAAAATGTCAAAGAACAAAACTCAATATCACTGAAATTTATTCTGAATTTGTTGATCCCAAAAAAGAAAAGAAAAAAAAGAAGAAATAATTTTTTTATTCCTGCATTATGATTTCAAAAGATTTAGAGGGATTAATTGATAAGGCTGTTTCAAGAGATTTTATTATCCATAACATTTCTCAAGTAGATAAAAAAAATAATTCTTATAAGGCATTAGAATTTACCCTCTCATTTAATAAAATAAAAATAGAATATCTAAGGAAGGTAGAAAGTGAAAAATATCCAGTCATACCTCGCTTTCAATATTTGTTTGGTTTTTATCCTCGAGAAGGGTTATGCTTATATGTGAATAAAGAAGAACATAAAAAAGCCCTGTGTGATGGTCCTTTAGAAGAAATTAGTAGCTCTTGTTCTCTTATACATTCATTGATGTATTTAATAATACCCGCGGATAAATTCGAAGTATATTCTTATTTACCTGCTTGCTGCGAACTTAATTGTTCAAATAGCCCTAAACAATTTAATCTCAGAATTAATTTATTTGAAAAAGATAATTAAGTCATCATAATAATATTTAAAACAATTATTACTTTAGTCTTCTTTCAGCTAATTGCTTCGCAGCTATTTGTTGAGGTCGAAGAAGTAAAATGAGAAGTGAAGCGAGGAATTTCTTGGTATCATCAGGCTTTCCTAATAGGGCATGTATCTTAAAAAGTAATTTGTCTTCATGTTCCTGATCACTTATCTCGTAACCTTTGATCCATAATTCAATTGCCGAAAGATACTTATTTAGATACTCGGATCTTTCCAATCCATCAATCCCTCTCTCTGCTATAACCGATCTCCATTTATTTACCCCTATACTGGAAATTATTATATCATATCGACGAAAAGCCTTATGGTTACACGGTTGGAGTCTACCATCACCCTCAAACTTCATTGCCTGTAAAATTTTACTCTTGGGTGCTTGTTTGAGAATTTTCTTTTCAATTGCTTTAACCGCAGCATTGTGAGCAATAATATATGGATGTCTTTTCGAAGAAATATAACCACTAAGCCAAAATTCAAATAAGAGACAGAGTCGTTCGACATACATCTCTTTTAATCCATTTCTTTCACCAAGTAAATCGAAAATCTTATTTTTAACTAAAATTTCAGGATCACATAATTTTTGAAGTATTTCATAACCACTTACTCCCTCAAAAGGAAGCCAATTCCGAAGCGTCAAATAATATGCCCAAACTTTCTTCCACCTTTCATTTGTAATCGATTTTAAATGACCTATTTGAAGTGTTGGTGATTTTTCCTCACCAATTGCCTTACATAAATCTAATATGCTGTTTTCAAGGTTCCAATTACAAATTTCAAGAGCTAATATATCGTTCAAAATATCCTTGGATGTCTCATTTAATGGTTTAGCTTTATTCCAAAGGTTTTTGAGGTTTTTATGGACATTAGATACTGAATAGCTTTCCAAAATAATTTGATCGTTGGGAAACCATATTTTAAGTCGCCCCCAGCGATGATCAGCGAGAAGTTCTCGCTCCCAATCTTGTAGCTGTTCTCCAATATTATTAGTCATATCTAAAACCCTAATTTATTATTTCTTTTTTTAGTTATCTTTTAAGAAAAATCTAATATCAGCCTATTGGGATAATCGGAATATGTCTTATATATGAATTTAAAATTAATTTAAAAATTTATTTCATCCTTTATATTGTTTACAAAAAGGTATTTAATCAAAATTAATTATTTTATTTTCCCTAGAAGATTGGTATGCACGCTCAATTATCTCATGTGCTCTATATCCAATTTCTAAACCGGGATATGGGCTCTCCCCTTTAATCATAGATTTTAAAAAGCTCAGATTTTCAAACAAAAACGGCCCTGTAATTGGATCTATTTGCGGGTAATTCCGTGATTTTAGAAATTCCTCATACACTTCCTCTCTTTTCAGCCTAGTTTTTTTATTTTTAATTATATATTCAAATTGATTAAAAGAAAAACCAGTGTATCTATTTAAAAAAATACTACCATTTTCAAAATAAATTTCAATTGTTCTTTCATCTATTTTCGCCTTATTCCAAATACTTATCAAACAACCTATTAACCCATCACGATACCCTAGATTTACATTCGCAACATCCTCAATTTTATTTTGTGTTATAGAAGAAACAAACCGTATTTTTGCGTATAATTTTGATATTGAAAATTCATTCCCAAATAAATAATCAATTAAATCTACATCATGAATGCTATGCTCATATAGACATCCGGCATGAGCCAAATCAGGGTTTTTTCTCCAATCTGAACGATGGGTTCGAGATTCTACGGGCCATTCTTGAATAGCTCTGAATGAAAATGATAATCTCTTTCCAAGTTCTTCTTTTTTCTCCATCATGATCTGGTTTATTTTCCAAAATACAGGTGAATGTCTTAATGGTAATCCCACTTGAGTTAAATTTCCGTATTTCTTTTCATAAGAAATCATTTTTTTAATGTTTTCTAGTGAAAATGCTAAGGGTTTTTCACAAAAAATATTTTTACCTTCTTCAGCAGCTCGAATAAAATAATCTTTATGAAATTTTGTAGGAGTAGTTATATATATTACATCAATTTCCTTATCTTTCATAAGTTCTTCTGGGTTGGTAGTAAATCGCTCTATATCATAAGGATTAATTCTTTTCAAATTATTTAACTTATCTTCATCGATATCCATAACGGTCTTTATATTAATATGCACATCTGGTTCAGATATTAAATTTTCATCAATTATAATTTTAAGAGAAAGTAAATGAACCAATCCAATCAAACCAGTTCCAATCATTCCGATATTTATATTCAACTAAATCCAACTATATTACAAATTTGAATTATTTAATTAAAGACGTTTTTAATTCTAAAAGGATTTGGTTTTAGATTAAATATAATAGCATTAAAAAAAAGATTAAGAAAATGAAATTTATTATTTAATTCAAATTAGATCTTTCTTATTTACGTGTCTTATATTTTTCAATTTTATTGAATTCTTCCTTCCATATATCTTTTTGCGGCCTCCATAGAATCTGCTGCAGGAATCTTTGAAAACTTTTTCACCATCGTTAAAGCTCCTTTTGCACAGTTAAACGCACAAACTCCGCACCCTATACATTTATCATAATTAATAACAATTCGTTTATCATCTGAATCTTCATCAACAAGTTCAATAGTATACATGGGACAGAGTTTTGTACATTGTTTACAAAAAACACAGTTCTCTCTATCATATTCAGGAATAAAATTTGAACTAGCCACGACGTACGGATTATTAAATAATTTAATACCTCGCAACATCACGCAACAATCGCGATCGCAATTACATATGAACATAGATTTATCAGTAATATTTTGTGTCGTATGAACTAATCCCGCCTTAGCTGCTGCCGAAAGTGTTTTAAGACCTTCTTCTTTTGATAATTCTCTTCCAAATCCTTGTTCAATACAATATTCAGCCGTGGTATTGAAGGCCATACACACATTAATCGGATACTCATTGACAGGTTTTCCATCATTATGTATTTTCATATGGGTACGGCAAGCACAATCCATCACAGAGATCTTATGTGATTTTTCTATAATAGCTTTAGCCTGTTCGAAAGGGAGTATATCATTTTTAACTTGCTCAACTTCCTGTCCAACATCCACGATTTTTCCTTTTCCTCGATCTATTGTATCATCTATAACTTTTTGATCGACAAAAACTCTCATGAAAGGATACATCGACTTAAAAGTATTTACAATATAACCCTTATTGTAATACTTTTCATATTGCTCAGTGAAAAGCATTAAGGTATCCTTTTCCTCTGCAGCTGCCCTCTCATGATTTGAAAAAAACAATTCAAACAATCCAGGGAGTAATGGAAACATGGAATAAGTTCTTATTCCATTCTTCACTGCTGAGAATACACGCTGGGTCCGTGTCATTTCCAACAGAATTGGCTCAATTTCCTCAACGGGGCGCTTAACTTTCCTTGCGATTTTTGCTGCGGTAAACCGATCCATAAACGGACCGTTGAATACCAACATTATATCAGCCTCCTCAGGAGTGAATAAAGCCTTAAGAATTTTCTCAATTTCAGGAGACCATGTAGAACCCATTTTCTGGGCAATTTTCTCATATTTATCTACCATTTTTTTAGTCCTCTTATACTTAATTTTTATCTAAGATTTTTCTAACCTTGCAAGCTCCGCTTTTTTATCCATGATTGCTTTGTAGGTGGCAGCTGTATTTATGGGAGGAACGATTTCTTCCTTTTTTTTCTTTAAAGAAATCGCATCCTGTGGACATGTCGGAACACACACTCCACAACCGATACACCGATCCAGATTAACTTCAGATTTATCATCGATAACTTCTATAGCATCCATATTGCAGCGGTCTTCACAAACACCACATCCCACGCATAAGTCAGCGTCAACATCAGCATAATAATTGGTTGCGAAAAACTGAGCTGGAGCTTCAAACCTTTTTTGATTGTTCAACACTTCACAGCAACATCCACAACAGCAGCAGATGCACATAGGTTGTTGAGAATTACCTGGCTGGATAACAAGCCCTGCGTCCTCAACTTTTTTTAAAATTTCAAGCGCTTCTTCTTTAGATATTAGACGGTTAAGCCCTTTTTCATTATATATTAAAGCCGCCGTTCTGAACGAAAAGCATATATCACGCATATCTGTTTTTTTGCAAGGGTCTCCAAGTAGATCTTTTGCTTGTCGACATATACATTCGTGGATCCCGATCGGTTCACCAATGTTTTCGATCATAGTTTTTAAATCGTCATATGTAGAAATGTTTTGCTCAGGTGTAATGCTCTGCTCAATAGGAATTGTCCTCAACTGAGGGATTTTAGTTCGATTAAATTCTTTTTCCCAGAACACCTCCTCACAATATTGCTGAAAATCAAGTATAAATTCTTTGGTAAGACGATTTAGCTGGTATTCAAACATTCCAATTACTAAAGGTGCGGCAGCATAATATTTATCATCTCCACTTTTCCCATAATTGATAAGCCCCTTTTGATACATCTCATCTAGCTTTTTTTCGAGATTATCCATTGCTATTCCGCTCTTTTTTATTCTGCGGAAAATTTTTTTAAGGGGATCTGGCATATAATTTAATTTTACAGCAATTTCAGCCTCTTCGGGAGTAAAAAGATCTTTTAATATCTTTATTTCTATGCCCGATTCAGTAGCAGGAAAACCTACTGGCATACCATCGAGATGCTCTTGAAGCTCTCTATAGATTTCCAAATCTTTTTCAATCATATTTCTTCGACTATAATTTTAATTTTCGTTTAAAATAAGAATTTGTTTAACTTTTCAAGGATAATTCTTTTTTCAGTCCAGAAATCAGGCTCAATGCCTTTCTTCCTTTCATTGTAATTAAGTATTTCTTATTTTCTTGGATAACAAATTTTGCGCCCATAAGTTTTTCAATATGGAATAACAAATGTCCCGCTTTGATACCAGTTAACTCTTCTAATTGAGTATAATATTTCCCTCCTTTGCTTAAATACTTCAGAATTTGCAATCGTATGACATTAGAAAGCGGTGTTAACATATTATTTATAAGTTCCTTGTTAACTTCTTCCAACTCAGGTTCTTCCTCCAATAATGTTAGCTCTTCAAAATATCTCGAAGATAACTCTTTAGAATCAATTATTAACTCTTTGAGTAACCTAAATGGCTCCATTGCATTTATTAAACATGTTCTATCGGGACAAGCTTTTGAAGCAGGATCTGATTCTGAGAATTTAAGGTATTTATCAATCTTTATAATTGCCTCTTCTTCCCCTTTTTCTAAAAGGGTTCTTATTACTCTAAAAATCCCTTTTTCTGTTAATGTAGTACAGTAATCAAGAATATTACAGTCTCCCGGTCTATTATCCAAGAATTTTTCTAAATCTTCTGCGATTTTTGGCATATGAGAAAAATAATTTTCTTGAATTCGGCTTTTTTTTATTAGATTGAGTTCATTTTTCATTCCATATAACATATCTTGAAGTATATTAACTTTACTATCAATCGCTTTCAACTGTTCACTAATTTCTGTGAGTCTATCTTGAGAATTATCCATTTTTGTCACATTATTTGAAGTTGATTAAACAAATTTTTCAATTTAAACTATAGTAATCTATAATTCTTTTTAAAGTTTATAGTAAAATAGTGCAAAAAGGTAAGTTTTATATAAGAATGTTTCAATTTACATTATATCAAAAGAAAATTACGGTTTTTTTTTTTGAAATCAATAAAAAAGAGTCTAAAAAAAGTAAGATTGCGAAAATAGATTTTAAATCCATCCATATTATAAAAAATGGTATATTAAAATGGAAAAAATGATAGCATATTGTGGAATTAATTGTTCTGGGTGCCCTAGTTATTTGGCAACCCAAAAAGACGATGATTCGATGAGGAAACAAGTCCAAGATTTATGGAAAAATCAATTTAAAGTTGATTTGAAGCTTGAGGATATTAATTGCGATGGTTGTAGGGGAGGCGGGAAACTAGGATTTTATTGTAAGGTCTGTAGTATAAAGAAATGTGCTGAACGGAAAAATCTTGAAAATTGTGCCCATTGTGGAGATTATGCATGTGATAAATTGAATAACCTTTTTAGGATGCTTCCTCCTGAATTTTCTGGTAAAGATACGCTTGATGAGATTAAGAGCAAGATTTAAAGAAACTTTTAATTAATTAATATAAAATTGTAAAAATAGAATCCAAATTGTATCTAATAAAGTGAAAAAAAATGAATGAAATTAAAAAAGAGCTTTTAGCTCCTTGTGGGCTTTATTGTGGAGTTTGCTCCATTTATATTGCAGATCGAGATAATAATCTTAAATTTAAAGAAAGCTTGGCAAATCTCTATAAATCATTTGTAAAAAGCATTGATGAGATCGCTTGTACGGGATGCATGTCAGATGGTATTCTATTCTCATTTTGCCAAAGATGTCCCATAAGATCATGTGTAAAAGATAAGGAAATAGAGGGTTGCCATCAATGTAATGATTTCCCTTGTAAATTCATTGAGAATTTTCCAATCCCTGTAGGTAAAAAAGTAATATTGCGAGCCATTCCAACTTGGAGGGAAAAAGGGACAAAGAAGTGGATTGAAGAAGAAGAGAAACGTTACCGATGCCCAGAATGCAATAATCCCCTATTTCGAGGAGCAAAAAGATGTAATAAATGTAAAATCGCAGTGGATGTTGATCTACGCCCTGTATGAACCTATTAGAATAAAAAAAATAAGGTGGTAAAATTGTCTGAAGAAACTTATAATTTTATAAAATTAGAGAAAAAGGGAAAGATTTGTATACTTCAGTTTAACCGTCCGGAAAAGAAGAATCCTTTGAGCTCAGGCATGAGATCAGAAATAATTAAAGCATTAGGAAATCTAAAATCGGATAATCGGATAAAGGCGGTAATTTTTTATGGAGGTGAGGAAATATTTACTGCAGGATTTGATAGGGATGAAGTTCAAGCAGTAGTACAGGGAAAAACAGATTATAATGAATTTGTGGAATCTAATGATCTTTTTCATAAAACCCTTATCGAATTTCCGAAATTGATGATTGCGGCTATTAACGGTTATGCTTTAGCGGGAGGATTTGATCTTGCTGTGTTATGTCATCTCCGTATCGCTGCTAAAAATGCGAAGTTTGGGCATCCTGAGATTGCTTTTGGGGCGTGTCCTCTTTTTTTCCCTTATATGGCGCTCGCAGGTAGGGGGAAAGCACTCGAGCTTACTCTGAATACTGGCACAAGAGAGACTTTTATCACGGCCGAAGAGGCACACCGATTAAATATCGTAAATAAAATCGTAGAACCCGGAGAAGTTTTAAATGAAGCCCTTACTATGGCAAAACAAATAACAAAATCTCCTGATTTCGTTGTTAAGCAATTGCTTCAAGTAAGTAATCTATATTTTGATCGTTTAACAAAATTTAGAACAGAGATAGATAGTATTCTTGAAAGCATGAAAGGAGTCTTAGGTATATAAAATAATTTCTTTATTTTTTTAAATATTATAATTTTTTTTCCATTTTGATTTGAATCCCTTCTTTCCCAAAATTATACTCTTGAGCTTTCCTAATATTTATTTTACGATCTGTAAGCCTTTTTTAGGTAATCCTCTTGGAAGTTGTATAATATTTTTGTTTAAAGTAATATTTAATCTTTTAAGAGATGAGAGAGAGCTTATGGTTTCAGGAAGAGTCTCAAGTTTATTACCTCGTAAATTAAGTTCTTCCAAGGATGAGAGAGAACTAATCCATTCAGGAAGTTCCGTAATATCATTCCAACTTAAATCAAGTGTTTTAAGCTTGGCCAATTTCATAAATGAATCAGGTAATTCATTTAGCTGATTATTTGGGAGTTTTAATACTTCTAAGGTATTTAGTGCTCCAATTGAATCAGGTAATTTTTTAATATCACAATCATAAAGGTTTATTTCTTCTAATGGTGGTAAAAAGTCAATCCATTCTTGAAAGTTATACAAAGATTTATTTCCCCCCAATCCTAATTTTCTAAGGGATATTAGATTCTTTATCCATTCAGGGATGGATTTTACATTATTAAGCCCTATTTTTAGTGTCTTAAGTGAGGAAAGATTTTCTAATGCTTTAGGTAGCATATTAAATTGATTCCCGTGTAAATTTAAAACCTCAAGCGAAGTTAAATGGCCAATTGTAGTAGGGAGTGTCGATAATTTGTTATGTTTTAAATCTAAAACCTTTAAATTAGTTAGTGAATCAATTGAATTGGGAATCTCCGTTAAGTTATTATATCTTATATTCAGGTATTCCAGATTTTTAAGGTATTGTATACCCTCAGGTAATGTATTTATATTATTATGGCTTAAATCTAAATAAATAAGTGACTTAATAGAGGAAATTGAGTTTGGGAATCTACCTATTTGATTGCTTTTTAATTCTAATTTTCTAATTTTATTAAAAAATCCGAGGAAAGAAGGGAGATATTTTAATACCTTCCAACCAAAGTATTTTTCACTGGCAAAAGACAGATTTAACTCGGTGACTAAACCGTTTTCTATCTGATAATTAAATTCTTTTAATGCGTCTTGAAAATATTGAATAATAATATAGTTATTAACAATATCTCCCAATATTTTGGAGTCTAAATTATAAATTTCCTTGGTTTTAAAAAACGGAGAAAGACTTTTATTAAATTGATAATTTTCAATAGTTTTTATTTTTTCGATTAATATTGACTTAGCACGGTCAGTGCTAATTTCACTTATGTATGAGACGATATCTAAAAGAAATTGCCAGGATTTTTCATGATCTAAGGCCCATTTCAAGGGTGATAATGCCTTTTCTTGGAATAAAAACTTTAAAGTAATGGCGGCTAATGTCCTTATCTCTTCATAAGAATCAGAAATCATCAAATTTTCTAGGATTGAAAAAACTTTCTCATTCTTATTTCCAATTTTTTGCAGAGTCTTAATACTCTCGATCCGGGTTCCTACCATGTCGGCATTTTCTATTAAGTAAATTAATAGATCCGCAGCCATATCCTTATTAATTTCTCCCTTGTTCAATGCTTCATTAATCTTTATAGGGGTTTTATAAGCCATTTTCCTTCAAATTGCTAATCTCGAATAAAATTTATAATATTATAAGATATTAAATTCTTTCAATCAATAAATTCCTTCTACTAAATACATATTAATTATAGTCTAAGGACTTAAAGTAGGATTTTTACAAATAATACCATGCTAAAATTAGTAAAAATAAAAAAGATAATGATTTATTTTAAACCAGCCACATCGATTATAGCATCGGCAATGGCTTCGGGTTCGATTTCTTCTATAAAATGACTTGCGTTTTCAAATTCTTTAATATAGCCTTTAAGTTGGGGAAGATTTTCAACCCATTGTTGCGTCACTTCGTCTTTTGCTGATGGATCCCACTTTCCTAATACTGCACGAACACCAATATTTTGACCATCAGGTCCCCAATATTTACTAATATTATCCTGAATAAATCGATAAAAAGCAGTTGTGTCTCGTTCGCCAAGTTCAGGTTCTTTATAAGTATTCCCATGACCCCATGTAGGCGTTTGAAGTACTAGTCGTTTTGAACTCATCACATTTTTTTCAGAAGAAAATTGCTCTCTAAATAATTTTTGAGCGATGGTTTCATCTTCTACAAATCTTCCAGTGTCTCTTGCAGTTTGAAGCATAGTGGGAATATTCGCAGCTAATTCTTGGGGGTCCTCAGGATTAAAAAAGATTGCAAAAGAAGCAAAAGCGCCCCATAAATTATTTGGGATTATCTTTGGGGTACTTGCCCATGTAAATTGTTTTAAAGGGTAGTCTTTGTCATATCGTATTCCAGTTTCAGGAAAGGGGAAGACAGTAGTATTCAATATAACTAGGTTTGATACTCTCTCTGGATCTTTTAAAAATGCTCCAATACCAATTGGGCCTCCCCAATCGTGTATTATCAGAGTTACATTTTTTAAATCAAGGTGTTTAATCAGCTCTAGAAGGTTTTCGGCATGATCCATACATACCATTTCAAATGTTGCTTGATCAGACAGGCCAAATCCGATATGATCCATTGCAACAATCCTGATGGGTTTCTTAGCAGAATTTATTAAATCTTTTATAACTTCTCTATACGTATAAGAAGATTCGGGATTTCCATGAATAAACACTATAGTATTTTCTGGAGTTCCTGTCCCATGATTACTATCTCTATAAAATAGTTTCTTTCCAGCATCCATACCTTCTTTTAATTCATACCAGAATCCGCATCCTTCAGGATAATAATCAGATGGAACACTAGTAATTGGGCTATTACTTGGGATGGGTGATTTTTCACTCACATTCAACACTTAATATTCTTTTAATTCTTTTGAGAATATTAGAAGCCGCCGTAGCTTCTTTTCTCCATGTAATCCAACATTAAATCATCTAAATCGCTATTTTCGGATTTATTTCTGACCATTCTTCTCAAGAATCTATTTATGAGGTTTAATTTAAAATTATTCATCCTCATCTCTCTTCTTATCTTTCTAGGAATTTTATTTGGATATTTAGTAATATAAGGGATATCATCATCTTTAATGGATTTATCTTTATTATAAAGATAGATTTTGGCCGGTTCTTCCCTGGGTTTTCGATTCCACGGGTCAAACATATGCTTCATCTTGAATTTTAATGCACGCTTTTCAATACCTTTACTTATTACTTCCATCGTTTTTGTGGGTTCTCCGAGAAGCTCTCTGAACCTTTCATCAGCTTTAAACACCCTTCTCCTCACCACACCATTAGGTGCAAAGCGATCCATTGCTCCTAATGTCAACCATGTGCTGGCACAAGCACGTTTAAATAATTTTGACCGGTGTTCATTCATCATCGGATTATCAGAATTCATACAGAAATCATATCCATTAAGAGAAACCTCTAATCTGCGTAATATGGAAGGTCCCCAAGTTCTATAAAGCAGATCATATCCATATTCCGTTAAATTCAGTGTTTCATGGGTTTCCATGGCAATATTTTTCTGGGCTCCACTCCAGAAATGTACATCTTCCCAAGGTACATCCATTACTCTTCCTTCTTCTTTAAGTTTACGCCATAATTCGGTACCAGGGAAAGGTGATAAGCGTGTCAATTGTTCGTAAGTAGGTTTACAAGCAACAAAATAATTAAGATCTTCATACATATTTGCATGATTGTGATAATCCCATCCGCATATCCACGCCCCAAGCGTACGAATGCCCATCGAATGAAGTTTATTGAAAACCTCTCGAGCATCAGCCTCCTGAACTTTTCGATATCCATGTTCTCCAGCAAATTTGGATTCAACACCTATGAAAACAGCACCCATCCCAGTTTCGGGGATGGCATCCCAGCCATAATTGCTGGCAAAATGCCAAATAAAATCTACTGAACCAAATCCAGTCCAATCCACATTCTCGATGAGATCAGTATTCTTTTGCCATCTTTCTTTGGTTCTTACAAGCCAACGGGGATGTCGGAAATGATCCTCTTCTATTACAAAAACTGACGATAAACTGTCAAAATGTTTGCGATAGAGTTCGACATGGTCAACAAAATCATCAGGTGAAAGTAATTCAATTCGTTTTTTTCCATACATTTCCGTAGTTGAGCAAAAATCGCAGCCACCTGGACACCCTAATCCTGTAACTAAAAATCCTATGCCCCCTCTTGGATATTTGTTGATAAAAGCGGGAGCCCCTCCACATTTAGGCATTAATTTTTGGGTTATCGATCGATTCGTATCCTCACCTAGCAGTTCACGGAGGAATTGTACACCCTCACCTAATACTACATGATCTATATATTTTTTCTTAGTTTCTTCGTCATATTGAGCTGCAAAAGCTTGAGCTCCATAACTACCTAAAAGAATTTTTGTTTCAGGAGAAACTTTTCGAATATATTTACTCATTTTCATGACCATATCGAGATGTACAGGAAATGAGCTAATACCAATATATTGATATCCTTTATCTACTTCTTGAGTAAAATTATCCCATCTTGGATATTCAAGTAATGTTGCTGGGATGTCAATGTTTTGTGCTAAAATGTGATTAGCATAACAGTGTGTATGGGACACGATCGTAAAAATATCATCTCCATGGGTGAAACGCTGCCCAGTAGCATCGGTGAGTGAATCATTGGCTGGGAGAGATGGATATGGGTAGCAAGGGGTTGTTAATAAAATACGATCTGTTATCATAATTCGATCCTCATATTTATATTAGTTTTATTAATTTTTTGATACGATCTTTAGAATTTTTATTAAATTTATTGTTATTATTGTTATTATTAATCACTTGAATATTTAAATGTTAGCAATAATGCTGAACATTGTTGACGGAATATATAAATAATAAGTTAATAATTGTTATAATAATGGAAAATAAAAATGACCATAAATCAAAAATACTTAGCAAACTAGAAGACTCAACCTCTGGTTTAACAATCACCGAACTTTCAAAAAAAGTTAAGTTTCATCGAAATACTGTATCAAAGTATCTGAACGTCTTGGAAGCCGAAGGATTAGTGAAGAAAAAAGAGATAGGTAAAGCACTTTTATATTTAAGTACTAAAAGAAAATATTTACGCCGTAAATTGGTCAATTCATTTGTAAAAGCATTATTATATGGTTTAAAAACCAATTTTCCTCATAATAAAGAAGTTTTTAAAAATGTAGGTCGAAACCTTTTAGAGTATTTTCAATTTTCTCTTGGAGATGCATATCTTCAGGAATTTGTAAAACGTAAGGAAAATTCCAATTCTGATGCTTATTTGGAACTTTTTAAAGAGTTTTATAACGCATTTGATTTTTTTCAAGACGACCTTGATATCTCGTTTGTAGAACTAACTCCTCATAGAGTAGTTTACAGAATTAAAAACTCTGAATTCTTGGAAAATACTGATGATTTTATATATTACTTCTATATTGTATGCGGAATTACTGAAGGGATATACTTACGAGGTTTGGAAATAAAAATTAACTGTAATGTTGAAAATATTCATATCTCAAATAAAAGGAGAGAATCTTTTGTAGATATTTCCCTAGAAATTCAATAAAATATTTATGGTTATCCCATTGGAACATATCGGATTACTTAAAAAGAAATTACTAAAAATTGAGTTAGTAAGAGATATTGGGATTGCCGACGTGTCCAAATATAAAAAGCTTCCAGGACAACTTGAACTTTCAGAATATCTGATTGATGTAAAGAGTGCAGTTGTTTATATAGCTAAAATCAACGATATTTTAGATAAATATGGTAAGTGGTATGTGGTCAGTCTGAATAATTATCTAAAACAGACAAATCAAAAAATAGTTAGCATCCTTGAAAAATATCAAATTCACGCCTGTGGGATAATAGATGAGCACCTTAATAAAGATTTAATAGGGAAAATATCTTTCCGCACTCTTGCTGTTTTAGCCGGACTTGGTACTATTGGTAAAAATTCATGTTTATTACATCCTATTTACGGTGCTCAAGTTTTGATTGGTGTGGTTCTTGTGAATGAATCCTTCCTTTATGATAATCCTATTAATGATAATGTTTGTTTAAATTGCGATTTATGTATTAATAACTGTCCAGTGCAGGCTATTCATGATGATCATTTCAATAGATGGAAATGTAAAAGCAGAAGAAAAATATTGGGTAAAGGTTGCGGAACCCCTTGTTTAACGTGTTGCCCTATAGGTCAAGGAACTTAATTGGTAAAATTTCTATAGAAATTTACTACTCCATGGCAATTACATGTCGTTGCGATAATCAAGCTAAAATTTTGAGAAGATATTAGATCTAGATTTTCATTTAATTTATCTAAAATAATTTTTAAATCTTCACCTTTAAGCCCTCCTAATCCAGAAGTTAACTGATAACTTTCTAAAATTATAAAGATTCTCGATGTACCATTTTTCACTATACTGAAATTATTTCTTAAATTATAATGTGCCTTAAAATAATCTGTAATCGTTATAGGCTTGTTTCTTTTAAAATTTGGGCAAAAATCCTTGGGACCGAAACAATCATCCGGACATATTTCATCAATTTTAGCCCACGACAAATATGCTACACCCTTTTCCGAATGATGTGTTAGTAATAACTCTTTACTTATACTATTGATAAATTTATTAGTTGGATCTTTATCTGATGCTAAATTTATCTGAGTTTTTTCATGCATAAATTTTTTTATAATTTGTGCTAACAAATGAATAGGGATGACAGGAATAACATATTCTGGATTAAATCTAACTATTAGTTCATATATAATAGAAATGTCATGGATAAGAAGGAGGACCTGTCCTGTTTTAATAATTTCCATTTTTGAATAAAAAGTATTTATGTCATCAGTTCTTTGAGTAGCATATTCAGCACAAAAACAATTAGGATTATTGTCTATTAGAATTATTTTATATTTATTCTTTCTCCCATAGTCCAAGGCTTTTTTACCAAATTTACCCCCTCCAGCAATAATTAAAATGCTCATTTCTATTAATAAAAATCAAATCAACTTATTTAACTTTATAAGGTTAATTATGATTGGTTGATGTTGCTCTAGAGTTTATGAATTTTTGGTATTCATGAAGCTTCCTTAGCACAATGGGTCCAATACTCAAATCTCCTCCTGATACCAATATTTTATTTTCTTCATATTTTTCGAAAAGGGGATCATTTGGGCTTACTCCAAGAGAAATATAGATTATCCTTTTGTCGGGATATTTAAGGGAGAGATTAATTTCACTTTCTACACTATTCTCCATTCTCTTAGTAAGTACGGGTATCATCATTTCTTTCAATTTTACTCCATATTCATTTATGGGCTTCATTAATTTTATTCTTTCTAATAATGAAGTAGATGTCATTGTAAGGATTACATCAAAGCATTCAGAGCTTAACATTAAATCCATGATTTTTTGATAGAGAGTAAAGTCATTAGTGGCAACCATATCAATGGGATTATTATGACTCCAATAAAATGGAAGAAGTTTTGAAATATCTTCAATAAGTTGCGGACCATTTGGTTCAGTTCTTAAATCAACAACGTTAATTCCTTGTCTCTCACAAAGATCAGTAAGATGGACAACAAAACCACCACCTCCACTAATAATTCCTGCTCGTAAAGGATCAGAGCTAGGGAGTGGTAATAAGTATAGTGCTCCTTTAGTCAGGTATATAAACTCCATTACTGAATCAGTATAAATGACACCTGTTTGCTTAAAAACTGATTTGTACATATCTAATGAGCCGGCAATCGAACCAGTATGACTATTTGCTGCTCTTGCACCCTTTTTAGTAAGCCCTGCTTTTAGAAAAATAATTGGTTTTGTTTTTGTAGTCTCTGAGCAAATTTCTTTAAATCTTGGACCTGCACGTAATCCTTCAGCAAATAATGCAATAACTTTTGTCTCCTTATCTCGAGCATAATATTCTAAATAATCTTCTAAGGTAAGAGAAGCTTCATTCCCACTTGAAACAAAATACCTAATCCTTTCTAATGTACTGCCTATGATAGTGCCCATAGTTCCAGATTGCGAAATAATAGATAAATTTCCAGGTTTTGGCATCATAAATCCAAAACCTAAGTGTAAAGGAGAATTCTTGTCTTCTGAAGTATATAGCCCCATAGAATTAGGACCAACAAAGATTAATCCGCCTTTTTCAGCCACCCTCACCAATTCTTTATTTTCTTCTTGTCTCTCTTCAGATTTTACTTCACCAAACCCCGCTGTGATAATAGCTGCTGTCCTAATATCATTTTCAATGGCTTGCTTAACTGAATCTACAACTGCATCTGGAGGAACAACTATCCCAACTAGATCAATTGTTTCAGGGCATTTGTCAAGAGAGGGGTATACATCAAATCCTAAGATTTTTTTTTTTTCATATTTTGGGTTCGGATTTATGGGATAAATCTTCTTAGTAAATCCACAAGTGAGAACGGATGTTATAACCAATGAACCGATTTTCATCATTTGATCTGTTGCGCCCATGATTGCTACGTTCTTAGGATTAAACATGCGCTTCATTAATTCTAATTTCTCTTCAATATTCATTAATAAGGTCCCTAAATCTGGTAAGTCTATTGTTATTTATTCTACTAGATTAAATAAATAATTAATTAATAATCTTCTTAAACTCCCTGATTTGTTTACGTTTACGAACGTAGAACTTTTTTCCAGCACTTACACTTTTTTGTAGAAATAAGAAAAAAAAATAAATTAAATTATTAAATAGCATTTTGGACTATTATATTATGCCTGAAAATAATAAAAGATTTAGGATTGATAATTTTCACGCAAAAGCATTAGATGGGAATCCCTTAGGTAGTTCTGCAGATCGAGATCTTAAAATATATCTCCCTCCCGGATATTTTGAATCTAATAAAAGATATCCCGTCGTATATTTCCTACATGGTTATGGAGGGAATAACAGAGGTTGGACTGTCACTGGCCGAAAATCAAAAGATGGAGCAATTCCTTGGAATATTATCCCCAAACAAATCTTAAAGCAAATTAATATGGAGAGATTAATAACTTTCGAAACTTTAGATGAGCAGATAGCTAATGGTCAATTAGATCCTTTTATTTTTGTACAACCTGATGCAAGCCTTCATGTCCCTAATATAGATGGACGTAAAGATATTCGAGGGCACCTCGCCACTAAAGGGAGTTTTTATATCAATTCTCCATTTTCTGGGAATTATAGAGATTATATCATCCAAGATGTTATCAATTATATAGATTCAAATTATAGAACCATTCCGGATAAACCACATAGAGCACTAATGGGAGGATCCATGGGAGGATTTGGGACATTATATTTATGTTTGCATCATCCTGAGAAATTTGTATCTGCGGCTTCCTTAAGTCCTGGTAATTTAGGAACACGTGATTTATCTCGTATTGATTGGAAATTAAAGGTTCCCATTTATGAAGAAATATTCGGTGCTAAGATGAGTGATGAAATTGGAGATTCAGCTTGGAGGGATATTATAGATACCATAGACCTTGTTTTCTCGGATGACAATCGATTACTTCCCACGATAAAGCGAGATGAGAGTGGAAATGTTATAGATTATAATGAAGAAATCTTGAGCAAATGGGAAAAATTTGACATTAATTACTTAATTAAAGAAAACCCAGATGCGTTTAAGCAAGTCCAATTGCTACTTAATTGTGCAGATAACGATGAGTTCGGATTAGCGGAGGGTGCTAAAAAAATTCACGAAACTTTGATAGAGTATGGAATTGACCATCAATTTGAATTGTATTCTGACCCAGGCGTGGCGTTAACTCCTCATATTTTAGGAATCGGATATCACATTCTCCAAGGTATTCACTTTTGTACTGAAAAATTTGCAAAAAACTAAAAAAAAAATTTTTTAAAGTTCTTTTTTTTATTTTGGGAAAAAATCCAAATGAATTAAATCAATTAAGCTGATCCCATAGACAATAAAAATTTCGTAATATCAGGTATATCATACTTGATTTTCACATCAATTACTGCGGGCTTTCCTGAATTTTTTGCTCTTTCGAGAGCTGGTATAATTTCATTAGGATCGGTGACTTCCTCACCATAGCACCTAAATCCTTTGGCCATCGTTCCATAATCGCATCCAGGCATATCAACATCAATAAATCGTTTTGCATAAACAATCTTTTGAGAACTTTTAATCATTCCCCAACAATCATTATTACCTATAACGTAAATGAGATTTTTTAAACCCAACCTGGCTGCTGTTTCTAAATCTTGGATATTAATCATAAAACTTCCATCTCCTGAAATTGAAATAACTTGTTTGTCTGGTTCAGCTAACTTTGCTCCAATTCCATACGGGACAGAAGTGCCAAGGTGTCCCATACCAATAGATTCCAGATGAGAAAGTGGTTTCCGCTCCTTATATATGGATATTTGTTCTAAAGCATAAGGAACAATATCTCCCCCATCTAAAATGAGAATTGCATCATCATCCATAAATTCAAAAACATCTTTTATCATTCTCTGTGGAATGATGGGGATTTTATCTTTAGATGCTTTTTTCATGTAAGTTAAATTAGTTTTATCTCTTGTAACAATAAGAGTATTCAGCCAATCTCTTTTTTCTATTTTCTCGGTTTTTTTAACTTCCTCAAGTATTTGTGTTAAAAATTGTTTGCAATCAGCAACGATTCCTAGAGCAATAGGTTTTGCTCTTCCGATAATAGATGGATCGATGTCAACCTGAATCATTTTTTGAGTATCTTTCCAAATTGGACCTTTTCCATGCGCCATTGTATGTGAAAATCGACACCCGAGCGTTAAAACCACATCAGCACCCATCGCAGCTTGTAAACCAGCTCCACCTACAGAATATCCTATGAAACAATTTGATTTATTTGAAATTGTTCCGATACCCATTAGACTCGTAATTACGGGGATCTGTAAATATTCCGCCAATTCTTGTAACTCGTTCCATGCGCCAGCTCGAGTAACACCTCCACCAGATATTATAAGCGGTTTTTCGGCCGTAACTAAAAGATCTAAGGATTTTTTTATTGACTCATTGTCAACGGCAGGTTTTCCCATAGCTCTATATGCTTCAGATGATTTAATAGAAATTTTAGCTTCCTCAATTTGTTCAAGAAAAGCATCTTCAAATATCTCCAAAAGAACTGGTTGAGGACGTCCCCCTGTAGCTTCCCGAAAGCATTTTTGAACTGCATCGGGAATCTCCTCAATTTTTCGTACAGTCTTTTGGTATTTAGTAATAGGTTTGAACATTGCTACTTGGTCTAGATTTCCTTGTAAGGTATATGAATCCGCAAAATCACTGCGTACTTGTGGTACAATTGCAATAACTGGGATATTATCACTCCATGCTGCTCCAACACCAGGAACAAGATGTGTTGCACCAGGGCCTACTGTCCCGAAACACACTCCGGGTTTATTGGTAACTCTTGCGTAAGCGTCTGCTGCATGAGCTGCAGCTTGTTCATGCCGAAATAAAACTGTAGTTATCCCCTGGTCGCGACCCCAACGATAAATCGCATCGTACATTTGTAAGAATTGCCCACCAGGGATCCCGAACATATACTTTACATTCTCTTCAAGGAGACATTTGATTAATACATCTCCTCCGGTAATAACTTTTTTCTCTTCTCCCATTTTTTTCACTTAATTTGAAGTTTAAAATTCTCAGATTGTAATTTAAAATTTAGATTCTTATTTAATCTTTAATCATAAGACTAAAAAATTTAGATTTGAAAGTACAAAAAAAAGAAAATTTTTAGATTTTATTCAATTTCTACGAGCACTTTAATTTCTTCATGGGGCGGATTTGATAAAATTTCAAACATCTTAGGAACTTCATCAAGTTTAATTATTTTTGTTATGATAGCTTGACCATTTACTCGTTTTTCTGCGATTAATTTAAGAGATGTTGCGAATGATTCTGTAGTGAAGCTATAAGTGCCTCTAATTGCTACATTGTTCAACGGAACTTGCATCCAGCCTCTCATTTCGAAAGGATCTACATGAATGCCTATTATGGTAATGTGACCCCCTCTTCTAATTAATCCAAGCGAAGTTGTAACTGTCTCTGGTACTCCAACGCAGTCAAAAATATGATCTGGTCCGATTTTATTAGTAAGTCTTTTAATCTTGCCAGTCTCTTTAGGTTTTAGAACTTTTGAAGCTCCGAGTTCTAAAGCCTTTTTCTGTTTAAATTCTATAGGTTCAACTGCGTATATGTCGCTTGCGCCAGCAACTTTTAGCGCTTGAATGGTCATCAATCCTATTGTTCCCGCCCCAAACACCGTCGCATTCTCACCCATCATAATTCTTGACTCTTGAACGGCAAATACGCAATTAGCTAACGGTTCCACTGTTGCTCCTTCTTGATAAGACATCGTATCAGGTAAATGATGTATTCTATCTGCTTCCACGTTTATAAACTCAGCCATTGCTCCATTCTTCGAGGTACCATAACTCTCCCAACTGCACATATTCTCTTGATTTCGATTGCACCAGTAGCAATCGTGGCAAGGAAGGACAGGATTAATTGCGACTCTGTCGCCTATTTTTATTTTTTTTACTTTTTCTCCAATTTCTACTACATCTCCAGAGAATTCGTGACCTAATATAATATTTGGTAAATATAATCCTCCCGATTTGAAAGATTCGACACCAGAGCCGCAGATACCCACGTATTTTGGTTTTACCATTACCTCATTAGGCTTTAATATGGGCATAGGTAAATCATCTCGAATTTCAACGCTATTCTTACCTAAATACATTGCTCCTCTCATTAATATATTCACTTTTTAATCTATAATTAATTGAAAGATAGTTGTTATGATATAAATATTTTTAAAAAAAAGGAAATTTTGATATAACCCTAGTTCTTTAATTTTCATTTTGACTTCTTTAGTTTTTTCCGGAGTTAAGTCATAGAACTTGTAAAATAAAACGATTACAATATCTAATGTAATAATATAAAAATTAAAAAAAAAGAAATTATAGTACTCCCATTGAAAGCAACAATTTTGTGGCATCTGGTGTAGAAAATGCGATTTTTACATCAAGTACCGCAGGTTTTCCCGAATTTTTAGAGCGTTCTAGGGCAGTTTTAATTTCATTAGGGTCCGTTACAACTTCTCCATAACAACCAAATGCTTCTGCAGCTTTTGCAAAATCAAACTCGGGTAAATCAACATCTATAAAACGCTTACCCATCGCCAACTTTTGCCCGCTTTTGATCGAATTATGCATAAACGCATAATTCATTAATCATGCCCCAGGCGTTATTGTTTGCGATGCAAAATATTAAATTCTTCAAGCCTAATCTTGCAGCCGTCTCTAAATCTTGAATGTTAATCATAAAACTTCCGTCGCCAGATATTGAAACAACTTGTTTATCCGGTTTTGCGAGTTTTGCCCCTATACCATAGCCTACAGATGTACCGAGATGTCCCATGTTAATAGCTTGAAGAGTAGATAATGGTTTTCGAGTGTTATAGAAATCAATTTGTTCAATTGAATAAGCAGTAATATCCCCTCCATCTAATATTAAAATAGCATCATCATCAATGGATTCCAAGATATCTTTGACTAGTCTTTGTGGAAGAATTGGTGTCTTATCTTTAGTTGCTTTTTTAGCTGCGGTCTCAATTGTGCTTTTTCTCATCTCCGCTAGGGTTTCCATCCACTCTCTTTTGTCAACTTTCGAAGTCTTTTTAACTTCTTCTAATATTTGTTTCAAAAAAACCTTACAATCGGCTACAATTCCTAAAGTTATTGGTTTTGCGCGTCCTATGATAGTAGGATCTATATCTACTTGTATCATCTTTTGAGTATCTTTCCAAAATGGTTCTTGACCATGCCCTAATGCATAAGAAAATTTACAACCAAGAGTTAACACAACATCTGCTTCGGTTACCGCCTTCAATCCAGG
>JBHLNT010000024.1:0-37474 GCA_048941265.1 Promethearchaeota archaeon | reverse complement strand
TTTTAAATCAATATAAAAGTGCGATTTTTTTGAAAAGGTATTAGATAAATTATCTAAAAAAATAATCGTTAAAAGATCTTCCTCAGAAATATAATTAAGCATATTAAATTCATCAGATATTTGAAAAGAATCAAATTGATTCTGACAAATTTCTAACATTTTAAAATATTCAATATTATCTTGAGTTTTTAGAAATGGGTAAATTTCTCTCATAATTTCAATTCCTTTTCCAGGAACAGGAACATAATGTTCAAAAATTAGGTCTGTAATGAATTGAATCAATTCTTTATCAATTTCATGTGAAAAAGTTAAAGATGCTCTATTTTGGAGAATTAAATTCAATTCTTGATACGTAAAATAGTTGAGCTTTCTTTTTATGTCAAATTCGGATAAATAATCTAGAGTCGATGATCTTAAAATTTTATTTACAGTTGAAATTATTGTAAGATTCATTTCTTTTCCAAAATATAGAAGTTTCTTAAAAAAATCCGGTTTTATATATTCGATATTATTAAAAATTAAAAAGAGGTTTTGATCAATTTTTTTGCTAGCTAATTTAAAAATATTCCATAATTGTGATATATTTGAGTTGAGAAAGGAATTAAAATTAAAGTTTAAGCTAGGGAATTTATTTAACTCAGTTAAGAGGGAAAAGAGTAATTCTTCAAGATTCCTTTCCTTACAGTCTATAAAAATTAACTGAGAAGGTAATAAATTCGCATTGTCTATAATTAAATCTTTTATAACTTTATTTATAATTACTTTTTTCCCAATTCCTTCAATTCCTTGATAGAGGATATTAAGAGGAAACTGATCTGTTATTGAGTCATTTAGAATTGAATATAATGAATTTTCTTCTTTTTTTCTGAATAATAGTTTAGGAGGTATATAATTTGGATCAAAAATCGCTTTTGGTCCTACATATTCATTATTATTTTTAGATATACTAATCATTTTTCTTTTAAATTTTTTTTTTAATTTTTTTTTTTATCTATATATTTAAACCCCTCACAGAGTGAGGGGTCATTAAAAGTAAAATTAAATTCTGTTTAAAAGAATTCTAAGATAAATACACTATTAATAGGATTAAAAATTTAACAATAACTGAGAAGAGTATTATTCATTTCAATTTAATATTAAATAAAATAGAGAGATTCATATTTTATTAGAATTATTGATTATCAAACCTCTTAACATTGATATTTTGTTTTTCCACTTTTTCATTTAATCGAATTTTACGCAATTTTTTAGGAAATTCTAAATCAACATCATTAAAAACAAAACCACTTTCACCTACAGGACCCTCAATTATTCTCAATTTTGAGGGTGATACAAATCCATTGATAAATGATATTATTTTACTATTTCCAAGAAATTTTCTATCCATTATTTTTCCGACTGGATTACAGGCAGCTATAGGGATTCTATTTTCAAGAGCTCGAGCTTGCAAATAAATTTTCCAATTTTCCATGCCATCCTCTCTAATTAATGTGGGAGTGAATAAAATATCAGCACCGTTTTCAATGGCTAAACGAGGAGTTTCAAAGAAAGCGATGTCAAAACAAATAAGGATTGCAAACTTGGATTTATCTAATTTAAAAATATTTAACTCCCTTCCTGGCTCGAAAATTCCCTGTTCATAAGAGTAGAGATGTATCTTATCTTGTCTTCCTATTTCTTCGCCTTTTTCATTGAAATAATAGCATGTAATAGATGGTTTAGAAAGCGTTTGCCGTTTTTCCCATATTGCACCAGATAAAAGCTTAATTTTATATTTCCTGGCTAAGCTCTTTACAAAATTATAGTGATCTCCTCTCTCTTTTTGGATATTTTGAGCTATATTATTCGTGAATGGGATCCATCTTTCAGGAAAACAAGCTATTTCACAATCTTTAAATTTGCTTAATAAGTTCTTTAATAATAATTCAATGTGAGAATAACTTCTTTCGATATCTTCCCAAATTGTTGGTTGAATACAGGCAACTTTCATTATAATTAATATAAAAACTTAACTTTTTTCTTTTTGATTTATTTCATTTATGATCTCAAAAATCTCATTTAAATTAGAAATTTCAAAATCTGGTTTTGTCCCCTCTGGTATCTTTATACCTGTCTTATATGTATCGTATTTTCCCCCTCGATGTATATAGACAGAAGTTATATTATTTAGAAGTGCTGGGATAATGTCTTTATCTATTCGATCGCCTACATATATGGTTTCTGGACCCAAAACACCAAATCTTTTTAAAACATGATCAAAAAGTTTTGGATTAGGTTTTCTTATTCCAATCTCATCTGAAATAACAGTTAGATCTATTAGTGGATCTATCCCTAATCTTAAAATTTTTTCATATTGCTTAATTGGAAGTCCATCTGTGATAATTGATGTTTTAATCGACATTTGTTTTAATTTCTTCAAACACGGCTCAACATCATCGTAGAGCTTTATGGAATCAATTTTCTCTTTATGGTATGCCATAACAGCGGCAGAGATGTATTTAAATTGATATGAATATGAGATCTTTTCTTCTGTACTTTCAAGTCGATTATATCTCCTAATGAAATAATTATAATGTTTTGAGGAATTTGAACCATATTCTTTTACAATTTCATGGATTATTTTAATTGCTTTATCACGATCAATATTTAGACCTAAATCAATCATCGCTTCAATTCCTTTAATTCTCGCCCTATCAGACAAACCAGTTGAATCGAAAAGGCAATCATCAAGATCAAATCCCACTAGCTTTATAGGACACATCGTTTTATTTAGAACTTTTAATTTATTCGTTCATGATAATTCAATTTTAATAAATGATTCCTTACATTAGAAATCTTTTGATATTAGAAGATTTTATAAGATAAATTTATTTATTTTTAAGAATATATAATCTTTAATATTAATTTTTGATAAGCATATACAAATTAAAAGGAATTTTATTATCATATCCATACATATATAATAGAGAATTATTATATACCACATGAATTTATACTTTTAAGAAACAGTATATATTAGTGCCCGCTCTATTAAATCAATCTTAATAACCATAATTGGAGAGGCGATTTTTGAAAACAATTGTTACATTATCATGGTTTCATCGAAAAATCGGTCCAATAGTATTTTATTCTTATCCAGAAAACATGTTAGAAAATGATTTGTCTGTAAGAATAGCTAATATTATGGATCAGACTTTTAATGAAGGCTTTTTCACTCATTCATTTGAAAATGTCAATTCAATGAACTATTATTTTGAAATTCATTCTGATTGGGCAAGAGGTAACAAAGAAATGCTTATGGTATCTGTCATTTTCGAGCAACAAACATCTTTGGATATGGAACAAAATGTTTTAATCTTATTTAATGAGTTCTCCGAAAGATTACAATCAAATGAAGAAATATTTACAGCTTTTTATGCTAATGATTTAAATAGTTTTGATGACGAAATTGATAAAAATAATATAACAAAGAATAATGCTTTGATTAAATTATGGGTAAAGGAATTATATTGGGCTACAGTTGAGCAAACTAGAGAAAAAACTGAAGAAGAAAAAATCGCATTTCTTTTAAAAGAAAAACATATTTTCTTAACTTTAAAAATGTTATCAAAAGGGCCAATTACTTTAGAAGGTTTAGCCGAATGGTTTAATTCAAAATTTTCTGACAAGATCTTCAATAATGTGGTTGAAATTTTGGTAAATAAGCAATTTATTTTTATTAATCAAATAGGGAGGGTGGAAAAATACGTATTATTATTAAAGGAGGTAAATGCTGAGAGGATTCCACCTGATAGTGTAATTGACATATGGGATGAAACCCCAGAACTGATTGATTTTCTTCTACCAAAAGTTCAGGAGTTTTTTAGTAATTATGAAACAATGAAAAGTGAAGAATTAGAAGAAGATTCTTTCATTTTATTTCAAATAATTTCAGATCCAAAAAAATACAATATTCTTTCAGAATTAAGAGATGGAATAATACGTAGGGATCAATTACCTAAATTAGTATCCAAGAGAACATTAGATAATTTAATTGAAACTATAGATTTTTTGAAAAAATGTAATGTGATAGAAGAATTAAAATTTAATAATGAAAGGTATATTGTTTTAAAAACTAATTTGCAAATAACCACTTCCTTTCCTGAATATTTAAGAAAATTATTGCCAAAAGAATCAAAGCCAGTTGTTGCAAACAAATATAGTCCAAGATTAATGAAACAACAAGAAGAAATGGCAGAGATTTTTAAAGAAGTAAGGGATATTCGAGATAAGGAAGATTTACATAAAACTAAAGAAGAAAAAATAAATAAATTTTTAGAAGATTTATCTTCAGGTGTCAAAAAAGACACATCGAAAAAATAAAATAGAGAAATATTAAAAACATTTTTTTTATTAGAAGATTTTATTCTATCAATTAAATTAAGAATAAAGTTATAGATTGAGTACTCAGGCCGTTTTTATAGTAGATAAAGTTGAAAATACTCTTATTTTTTTAGAATACTTAGAAGAAAATATTAAAATAAATCAGAAAGAATTATCAAATATTTTAGGAAAGATAATGAATAATAGTAAAGAACTAAAATCAAATTCATTTATTGATTTTGAGATTAACGAAAAATGTTATTTTTATGGTGTATTTGATAATTTATTATTAATCTTTCAGCATCAGAGGGATTTCCTTCCACCAGAAGAACTTTTAATTGAATTATATAATAGTTTTGTGAAAGTCTTCGCAAACATCTTAAATAATTATACATATAATGACCTCTCAAAATTTAGATCTTTTGCTAAGGTTGTAAGGGAAGTTATTCCAAAATATCTTCATCATACAAGAAAAAAAGAGACGGATATAGGCAGTAAGTCTATAATAAATCCAATAAAAAGAGATTTTTATCCAACAAGACCATCTGTTTATAAACGAGATGAGATATTATACAACGAAGCGAAGTACATTAAGCAAAAATTTGCCACTGAATATATTGATGGTTTCATTTTTAAACTTCATATCTATTTAACTATATCACCCACTCAATGTTATAAAATTTACATAGACTTTTCTGACTATCCCTTAAAGCCAACTATAAAAATTGATGAGGTACTAAATAAAGATTTAGGCAAGAATTTGGATGAGATATTATATTTTTATAGAACGTGGGATAAAAAAAGACCACCACATATAATTGAGCTAGTAAATGAATTAGAAGCTATTCTTTTGCAATATAATTCAAAAGGAAGACTATCAAAGATTCCAATAATGACCCGCAATTCTATACCAGAAATTAAACATTTGCCGAATTTAGAATAATTGAAACATGAAAAAAAAATTTGTAATAAATGACAAAAGAAGAAGAAACCCTGGATGATTTGAAATATCTCCTAGGAAATATGGGAATTGAAATATTATTAGCAATTGACCACGGAGCTAAGGATATTGAAACTATAAAATTGTTTTCAGGTATACCGCTCTCTTGCATCAAAGGGAGAATTCCCGTTCTGATTGATTTAAATCTAATTGAGAAGCAAAATAATGAATATTTTTTAAAAGAAAAAGGGCTTAATTTCAAAAAAAATTTAGAAAGAAAAAATAATTACAAAATGATATAAATTTAAGCTTATATTTCAGATTGGGGCGACAACATCATAGCTATGAGCAGTAACTCAATTTGTCACAATTTCATCATCAATATAAATTTAAACTTTTTTATTTTTAGATTTTATATCATAAAACTCTTTTTTATAATATTTTTCCACATAATAACCTGGTTTTTTAAAACCTCCGCTGTCTTCAATGAGGTTTTTTAATCCATCCTTTTGTGATAATTTCCTCTTAAATTCTTCATATTCACTTTTAGTTAGTTCTTTTCTTTTAAGTAAATAATCTAATATTTCGAAAGCCTCTTCATATGTAGTACATCTACGAATGAAATCAATTGCTCCAGGATCGATCAATTCATTTGAATTACAGGCCTCGGGGAGCATTTCTCGCTTATCAGATGCATTTTGACTTTCTTTTTCAACAGAATCAATTTTTAAGGTTTTTTTTTCATTAGAAATCTCAGAAATCAAGGTAGGCACAAATTTTTCTAATTCTTTCTTATCATAGGAAACATATAAACCATTCTTTTCCTTGATTTTGACCCTTTTAAACATTTTTTTTTCTTTATTCTTTTTTTCGCTCAAGTAATTGACATCTACTGATAAGTAAACCTTTAAGTATTTATTAATTAGAAATAATAATTCAAAGTAATAAAATTATTTGTTAAGAATTATGAGAATATTAATTTCTGATAAACTTCAAGAAGAAGCTATTGATCTCCTACAAAAAAACGGTTTCAAGATTGTGAAAAAATATACTATAACAAATGAAGAATTAAAGCATGAAATTGAAAATTATGAAGCAATAATCATTCGTTCGAGAACTAAGCTCACCGCAGAAGTTTTAGAAAATGCTAAAAAACTTAAAGTAATCGGGAGAGCAGGAGTTGGATTAGACAATATAGATCTGAAAAAGGCAGAAGAATTAAATATAAAGGTATTAAATACTCCCGAAGCACCCTCGATATCCGTTGCGGAATTAACAATAGGATTAATATTAAGTCTAGTAAGACATATTTCAAAAGCAGATCAAACTATGCATTGTGGTGAATGGTGTAAAAACGATTATATGGGATATATTTTAAAAGGAAAAAAAATAGGATTAATAGGATTCGGTAATATTGGCCAAGCTGTAGCAAAAATATGCGATGTGATAGGAATGGATATTGGTATTTACGATGTTGACGAAACTGTTAAAGAAAAGGCAATAAATTTGGGATATCGAGTTTATCCTTCTGTAGATGAATTAATAAAAGAATCTCAGATTATCTCATTGCATATACCTTCTACTGTACAAACTGAAAATACAATAGATGAAAGAAGAATAGGTCTGATGAATAAAAAAGCAATTCTTATTAATACAGCAAGGGGGAATCTTGTTGATGAAACCGCTTTAATAAAGGCATTGAAAAACAAAAAAATAGGCGGGGCTGCTCTTGACGTATACAGGGAAGAACCACTGAAAAATATGGATTTATGCAGTTGCGAACAAAATTTAGTTCTTACTCCGCATATAGGAAGCCAGACAGCGGAGACCCAGACCCAAGCAAGCATAATGATTGTTGAAAAAATATCAGACTATTTAAAAAAATTATTATAAATTCATGAAAATAATAAAATTATTTAGGTTTAGTTAATTTAAAAAGATATTACAAAACATAAGTGTATTAAAATTTGAAATCAGGATATAAATTTGTAAAGGAGACTTTTGAAACTCACGAAACAGGATATAATACACCTCACTGGTATCGTGGCATTGAATATAGAAAGGGTCGTTCTGTTGAAAGAATTGAACGACCGACAAAAATTCATAGGGCTAGATCCTTAGGGTATAAAGCTAAACAAGGATATATTATGGTTCGTGCAAGAATAAGAAAAGGTGGAATGCATAAGATAAGACCAAAAGGGGGCAGAAAACCTCGAGCCCTGGGAGTTTCAAAATATACTACGGGAAAAAATCTTAAGTGGATTGCTGAGGAGAGAGCTCAGAGAAAATTTCCAAATATGCAAGTCTTAAATTCTTATAAAGTATATTCTGATGGCAAAAATTGGTATTATGAAGTTATATTGGTTGATCCAGCTCATCCTGTAATAAAATCAGACCCAAATATAAATTGGATAGGTCAATCTGCACATAAAAAGAGAGTCACAAGGGGACTGACGTCAGCAGGAAAGAAAGCCAGAGGCTTATATAAGAAAGGATGGGGTTCTGAAAAAACTAGACCTTCTATTAGAGCTAATAAAGGTAGAGGTAAATAATTCAGTTTATCTAATTAAGAACCATCTCTGATATCAAAATAGCGCTTATTTTTAAAAATTAGTTCCATCGTGAGATTTCTTTTATATAAATAATTTCTATTTATCATAAAAAGCCTATTAGGGAAATCAAAATATGAAAAAACATTTTTTAAATTGATTATTTTAATTTATTTATAGAGATAGTCATTCCACCATCTAGAATTAAATTTTGACCTGTGATATAATCGGCAGCATGAGATGCTAAAAATAGTGCGAGATCAGCAACTTCTTTAGCTTCACCTATTCTATCAATCGGGATTTTTACGCCGCGCGTATCTAAGAATTGTCTTATTAATTTAGGATCATTATTATATATAGGAGTTAAGAAGACACCTGGTGAAATAGCATTTACAGTTATATTACTTGATCCTAATTCAAGAGCCCATAGTTTAGTAAAAGCGATAAGTGCAGCCTTACTTGCACTATAAACTCCGATTAAGGGATTTATACCATTCTCCGTTCCAGCACAAGATGCAATATTAATAATTTTTCCTCTAATAGGTTGAAAATGTTTTTGACGTTTCATTTGTTTAAAAAAAGCTTTTGTTATGTTCCATGCACCTTTTACGTTTACAGCCATAACTTTATCATATATTTCTTCTTTAGCCTTAAGTGAAGTATATAAACCCCCATCAATCCCAGCGTTATTTACTAATAAAAATACATTATTAAATTTCTCTGAAACTTTGTCAGCCATATTATTTACTTCTTCTGAATTAGTTATATTGGCTTTCGCTAAGAGAGTTTCAACATTGTAATCTTTTAGAATGATATCACGGGTTTGCTCTAAGCCGTCCATATTAATATCATTAATGACCAAATTTGCTCCTCTACTTGCGAAAATTTTTGCCATTTCTCTTCCAAATCCGCCTCCTGCGCCAGTAATTAAAGCGACTTTACCTTCTAAAAACTTATCATTCTCCATGTTTTTTTACCTCTTTTAATTTTATTAAATAAAAAATATTAGCTCAAAAAATAATATTTTTATTAAACCAAAAAATGAAAAAAAATTCGGGTTAATGTACTTAGTGTAACTTAAGTTTATGTTTATTTTCCTAGCAATCCTTTGCTTAATTTATATAATCTTATAAGATTCATAGAAGGGGGTGTCTCAAAGGCAATATCAACATCAATTACTGCTGGTTTCTTTGAATCAAATGCGCGTTGTAGAGCAGCCCTCAGATCTTCAGGATTATCAACTTTCTCTCCATAACAACCAAAACTTTTAGCAATAAGAGAATAATCGGTTGGAGGTAAATCAACATCACAATATCTTTTATTAAAAACTCCTTTTTGAACGCTTTTGATCATTCCCCAGGCACAATTATTAGCAATAACTATAATAACAGGGAGATTCAATCTTACTAAAGTCTCTAATTCCTGTAAATTAAACATAAAGCTACCATCTCCACTAATACATACAACTGGTTTATTTGGTTTTGCCATTTTAACACCAATTGCATAAGGAATTCCGACTCCTAAATGGCCCATTGATAATGGAAAAAATGTGCTTCTTGGAGGACGTGGTTTATGATTAATATATGCAAATGTAAAAACTGCGATATCTCCCCCATCAACTATAATTTGAGTATCTTCTGGTAAAAAATCAAGTACTTCAAGGGCAAGTCTTTGGGGTTTCATGGGTAATTTTTTAGATTTAAAAATTTTTTGAACATTAACTTCATCACTTTTATGAAGAGCTTGCAGGTATGAATTCCATTCAGACCATTCAGTTATTTTTTCTTTAGGCAAAGATTCTTCCATTTCTGAAATTAATTGATTAATTACCGTTTTTGCATCACCAATAATGCCTATCTCAACTGGTCTATTTTTACCGATTTCACTGGGATCAATATCAACTTGGATAAGTTTTTGAATTTGTTGATTCCAAACAGGGGGCGATCCATAAAGAAGAGAATAATCCCATTTACATCCGAATGATAATACTACGTCAGCTTCAGTTGCAGCGGTTCTAAATGCTGTAGCAGTTAGATATGAACCTATATATGTCTTTTTATCTTTTCCAATTACCCCAAGTCCATTTATAGAGGTAGCCGCTGGAATCATATAAACTTCCGATAATTTCTGCAGATCATCGGAACCTTCTGATGCTAAAACTCCACCACCCCCGACGATTATAGGTTTTTTCGCATCTTTTAAAATTTCGACAACTTTTTTAATAAGGGCAGGGTTTCCTCCTGGAGGTTGAATAGGTCTATATTTTCCGGGATCTAATATGTTTTTTATATCTTCAGCACTTGCTTCTCTTACTAGTGAGGTTTCTCTAAATTCTAGAAATACAGGTCCTCTTCTTCCAGACATAGCGGTTCTAATACATCTCTGAATAGCATGGGGGATCTCATAAGGTTCTTCTACAGATACTTGTAATTTAGTGATTGGTTCCATCAATTTCATCTGATCGAGTCCTCCCTGAAGAATTCCCGAATCATCGAACATTCTCGCTATTTGCGCTCCGATCACTAACATAGGGATGGAATCTGCGTTCGCAGCTGCTATCGCCGGGACTAAGTGAGCAACGCCTGGACCCGCAGTTCCCATACATACTCCAATCTCTCCTGTCGCTCTAGCCCATGCATCAGCTGCATGACCAGCTGCTTGTTCATGCCTAACCATAACAGTATCTATATTCTCTTCGCGACCCCAGCGCTCTATGGCATCATATATCTTTAATAATTCTCCGCCAACCAGTCCGAAAATTTTGGTAACACCTTCTTTTAATAAGCACTTGACCACTAAATCTCCGCCATTTATACTTTGTTTTGCCATATTAAAATGTTATTATGAATAAAAAATAAATATTTTTAAAACGAGAAAATATCTCATGAAATGTTTAATATCATGGATTTTAATTAAAAAGCAATCAATTCGAGGTAAAATCCAAGCGTAATCTTCGTATCTAAATAATAAAAATTAACCTTTCCAGCTTTTCCAGTTTGAGCGACATTTATTCCAAACTCTTTTTCAAAATGTTCTATCAATTTATCTGCGTTTTTAGTATAAAACCCTAAGTGATGAAGGCCTTCCTTTCCTTCATCAAGGAACTCTTTATATAAATGATTTCCAGTGGATTCTATTAATTGAACAATTTCCAATTGTTTCCCGCCAAAATTTTGCATTATTTTTCTCATCTTAAATGTAACCTGCTCCTCTTTATATGTCACCGTTGAACTCTGTTCGACAATATTCAAGGGAGCCGCAAAATGCAACAGTCCTTCATAGAGTTTTCCCGCTTTTTCAATATCTCGAACCAAGATCCCTATTTGATCGAATTTTTCTAATTTTAAAATGGACATAATTAAAAAAAAGAGCTAATTTTTTTTCTATTTTACGAATTCGGCAAAATCTAATTTTCCTGTTGGAGTCATCAGAGGAAATTCTGCTTTTAGAATCATAGATTTTAACTCTTCCGCAAGCTTTATTGCCCCATATCTGTCAGATTGTCTTAATACTATGGGAATTTCTTGACCTTCAAAATTTATTGATTTCAAATCTAATTTAAAGGCATCTGAGCACAATGTAACGCAAGTTCCACAGTTAAAACAACGAGACCTGTCTATAGCAGAAATTACTTTATTTTTAATAATAAATGCGTTAGTGGGACAAATGTCTAAAATCTTACACTCCTCACAATTTTTACAAGCTTTAGGATCAAACTTCATAAGGAAGTTGTTATTCCATACATCTCCGTAGGTTGCTTCTCCAACTTTTTCGCGACCTACAAGACTTAAAATCGTTAGTTTTACATCTTTGTCTGATTTTACGAGATTATTAAATACATTTTCATTTAGGATTGGAATCGGAACTGCTATACTACAGATAGGTTCTAAACCATAAGAGGTTTTAAAGGCACCCATATATTCTGATTTCATATTATTCATTTTCGCAATCGTCATCATGTTAGGTTTCTCGACATAATTTCGCGTTCCTGGACCGATTAAATATCCCTTGCTTCCATTGACTAATATTGGAGTTCCAACACCGAAAGTTTCAAATTCAGGGTCATTTTGAAAAGGGTTTAATGCCCCACATCCTGAAAAAGTGATTTCTGTTTTATTTGCCTTGAAAGGAAGGCAGGAGAAAATAGTGTCAACTTTATATGATTCACAATTAATCATGGCATTATAATTTTTTATAGCTTGTCTAGTTCCCATTAATTTAGCAAACTGCATATCTTCTAATGTTAATTCCTTTTCGACAGTTTCTCCCTCGCTACTTCTGCCAATAATTTTTATGATCTTACCTTCAACAAGTTCTCTGAAAAGTGAACCCCCACAGTAATTTTTTAGTGTTTTACTTTGCGCAGTGCCATAAATTATGAGATCTACAATTCCTAAATATTCATTAGGACATGGACCTGGGTAAGCTTGGATTCCATTGATGCTCACTTCCGTAAATTTACGCAAGGTTTTTGGTGGTGTTAATCTAAAAGAAAATACCCCCATTATTCCACTCATAAGACCTTTGGTTGCGGTTGTTATGACATCAATATCCTCAAATTTAAATTTTTCACCTTCACCTATACGATCTATTAACTCTTGAACTGTTAAAACGATCGCAGTCCTATTATCAATTCTTTTTGTAATTTCTGATAAGGTCCTTTTTTTAGCCAAGAGTACCACGTATAATATTCAAAAATTTAACTTGTAAAATATTCAATTATAATAAAATTTTTTTATTATATTAGTAATTACAAATCTTAAAGCTAATATATAAATAATATTTGACTCTTTAATGGTTTTTTTGCTTTGTCATATTTTGAATCAAGGTTAAGAGTGAATTTTGATGATCTCGACGAAATAAAGAAAAAATTAGAGCTTTGTGAGAGGCTTGGTTTAAGAAATCTAATTTTAGAACCTAAAGACATTTCCCAAAAGATCTCTTTGAAAATTAAAGCATTTATCAAAAAAATTACAAAAATAAATATTTACTATAGATATAATTTAAAACCAGAAAACTTAGGAGATTTTAAAAAAGAAATTAAAAGATTTAATACTAAAAACGAGATTTTATCAGTGGAAACTTCAAATAAAGAGATACAAATTCATGCGGCAAGAGATTCTCGAATAGATTTAATATCCTTTTCTCAACCAGAGATAATTAAAACCCTCACTAATGGAGTAATATCCTTGGCCAAACAAAATAATTCATTCATAGAATTTTCTTTATCTCCTATTATGGTAAATAATAGGTCAATCCAATCAAAAAATTTTAGAAATTTATACCGATATATTCATAAAGTTAGAAATTTGAAAGCCAATTATATTCTCAGCGGAGATTTTAATGAAATATTTGATATTAGACACCCAAGAGCATTAATAAGTATCTGTTATACTTTATTAGATATTCCATTAAGTGAAGTAAAAAGAGTTTTTAAAGAGAATCCCTTAAGATTGTTAAAAAGAATTGAAAAAAGACAAGATCGCTCTATTCTAGAAAATGGAGTTAGGTTAATTAGAAATGGAGGGGTATGATGGTAAAAATAGAGAAACAGAGATATATTCTTTTCCAAATTTTAAAGGAGGAGGATTTTCAAATTGACCAGCAAGAAATATTAAAATCTATTTGGCAATCTATTTGGAGATACTTTGGTATGAGAGAAGCTAATAAAACAGGTTTATGGTTATTAGAGTTAGGAGAAAATTATGGCATTATCAGATGTTCAAATAGTACAAAGGAAATTATATTAACTGCATTAACATTAATAAAGGAGATAAAAGGGAAAAAATTAATATTTTCACCTATTAAAACTTCTGGAACTATTAAAGCCATAAAAAATGTTAAAAATTTAAAAAATAAAGAATTAATAGATAAAAATGAGAGATAGATCCCTAACTAAGGCATATATTCAACGTAGAGAAAATACTGATGTGTCAAAGATAAGCTTAAATATCCTTATCCCGAGCATGGTTGGATTAAAAAAAAGTCCGTTTTTATTAATCATTCAATCCACAAGTAAAGATTGTGCGAAGTTGACTATATATCCCGTATACAGGAAAAAAATAATAAAATTAAGTTTATCTGGGCAAAAAGTCTCTGATCAGGTGATTCATATTTTATCAAAAATTCTCAAAAGATACGAGATTATCCATAGTAGTGGTTTTTTAATGAAACACAAACAATTATTTTATGAATGTTATTTAAATCTCAATTTATCCGATGCGAAATCTAAAGATTTAAAAACCTCTTTAGATAAAATAAAAAATATATTTAAAGAAATTAAAATTGAAGAAATCAGTCTTAACAATTCGTAGAAAATAACAAAAATGAAACCTTGGAAAGTCTTTTTAAAATTTGACAAATTAAATTCCGAAAAAGAGTTAGAATTATTCGATGCGAAATCCTATTTCGGAGGATATCTAAAGATTAAGAGGAGTTATTTTAATAAACTAATAAAAGTTATTAATATGACAAAAAAATATTTCACACAAAGTGCCATTGAGAAAGTAATCAGTCCAGATGAAATTGACTGGACTTTAAATCCGTGGATACTTATTCTTATAAAAGATACTGAAAAAGGAAAAAAGTTTTGGCTTTTTATAAAAAGAGAAAAAGATTTATCAGGCCATCTTATTGCGGTTGGACCAAAACCATTCGTAGAATATAATCAAGTTAATTCAGAAGCTAAACGAGAGATTAAACAAATTATAAATTATATTATTACATATTTGAATAAATTTGAAGTAATAATTTTACTTCCAAATTATCTTCATTGAACATCTGAAACTTTCCTTATTTTAAAATTGGAGATTTAAATTATTTATTAAGTTAAAGTCACCATCCTCGCGAGAAAGAAATTTTAAAATTGCTTTTTTTTGAGATAATTCAAATAAATAAATATTTCTCTATCCACTGAATTAAACAAAATCTAATAACAAAATTTTAAATTAAAATTAAATTATCAATTCTAAAGTCAAATTATGTAAATAAGAAATTTTTAAAATTTTATTGGTCTTTTATCATGAAAAAGCAAAAAGTCTTCATATTAACAATTACTTATATTGTTTTCTTGTTTTTATTTGCGAATTTTGTGATAATAAATGCGAATGCTGCGGCAGAAGAAATTGAACCCGATTTTGGATATGCTCCTGTAATTGATGGCGATATTGAAAGATCCAAGAAAGAATGGGAAAATGCCACAAAAGAAGAGATACAATTAATATCTAAAAAGTCTACAAATCCAGATGATAAAGGAATACTTACAGAAATCTGGGTTATGCAAAATGAATCTAACCTGTATATTTCAATTCAGTTTGAGCTAGAAAATCATTCCCCAAATGAGTTTATAGCGATTATCATATCAGAAAGTGATTCTGAAAGTAATTCATCTTTTTATGATGCAAAACTAGTTCAATTTTATGATCTAGGAGGTCCTAACGAGGATTATAGGTATAGAGATTTTTATTTAATAAATGGTATATTTTTTAGAGATAGTGAGGATAATGGAGACGGTGCTGCAAATTTACATGGAAATAAAATGATTTATGAATTTCAGATCCCCATCAATACATCGGAGGAAGATGATCGAGATGTTGATTTAGGGTTCGGAGATTCATATGCTTTCAAGATAGTTTATGGAGAAAATGATAATTATAATAATATCCTAAATGAAAAAACAAGTATTGTTTTAATAGATATTAAGTATCCGAAACACAAAGAGATGCCATTATGGAAAAAAGTTGTTTTTATCTTAGTGATAATCGCTTTTGGGGCTATTGGGGCATTATATGGATTGTATATCTATAAAGTGTTAATAATAAAGAAAAAAATAGGTCGGATAAAAGAATAATGCCAAAATTTAAAAAAAAATCAAAAAGGTCTTTGAAATCGAAAAGAATTTCTGAAAGTGATGAGAGTAGCATCTTAAAATCTTTAAAGAATTCAGCTATTTTGGCCGGGATATTTTTAACATTATCACTTTTTTTAAACACAGAATATATTAAGTATTTTATGAATCGTGGAATTTATTGGGACATTTTAGATGTATCAATTAAAGTAAGTCTCATTTTATTAAGCTTTCTTTTCATGACGATTAGCCTTGGAAATTATAAAGAATTAACCGGGAAACCTGTTGGACTAAAAGAAATTTTATTACTAGTCGGATTGTCTTTAGTGCAAACCATGAAAAATCTATATGTATTTATTTTTACCCTAATTGGCCTTGGTTTATTATTAATCTACTTATATTTAATTCAAGAAAGCAAAATTTAAGAGAAAAATTATTTTTTAAATCGTTCTAATATTAAAATGAATCGAAGTTTCATATGTATAGGTCATAGAGGTACACGAATCTTAGATGAAAATACAAAATGTGCATTTAATAAAGCTTTAAAATACGGAGCAGACTATATTGAATTTGATGTTCGTAAAACAAAGGATGATAAACTAGTAATAATTCATGATGCTTCTCTTGACAGAACAACAAAAGGAACAGGTTTAATAAAAAATCTTACTTATGATGAAATTAGTAAATATAAAACAAAAATGAATAATGAAACCATTCCACTCCTATCAGATGTTTTAGAAAGCTTTAAAGGGAAAATTAAATTCATAATTGAATTAAAAGAAGCAAATCTGAGAAACCATACAATGCGTATTATTAATGATATGGATTTAATTAAAGATTGTATCTTTAGTGGAAGAATTTTAAGTGAAATAAATTTAATTAAAAAAAGTTATCCAGAAACTAAAACTTGTTTTAATATTACAAAAGGAATTGGTTTGACATTACCAGAATTATTGAAGTTGGGGTATAAAAAGAAAAAAATCAATTATAATTTTGATATTATTAGCTTAAGATCAGGTTTAATAAACTCAAGATTCATAAATATCTGCCAAAAGAACAGTATATCGATATTATCTTGGGATTTTATTGGTTATTCAAATCCGTTAGAAAAAATTAAAGAATTAATTAAAATGGGACTTGATGGTATTTTATTTGATAATTATAAAAATATTCCCATTATTAAACAATGGTTAAAAAAAATTTAAGTTTTTGATAATATCACTGATGGTCCAGCTGGAAGATTTATGATAATATCATCCAAAGACAATAATTTAATATATTTTTTATTTTCATTGTTAGCATTATTAATAAAATGTTTTTTAATTTCTTTAGCCAATTTCCCACTCGTTAAACCAGTTTTAGAAGGTTTAATTAAAATAATTTTTTTATCCGTATGAGTTTCGATTGCGGTTTTTGGTCCAATGACAATTTTAGGATAAAAGTAATCACCATCTTCGTCTAATGCACTTTTTAGTTTTACCAATTCTAATCCTACTGCCAATTCTGTTTTTGCATTCCTAATAAAGTTCTTTTTACCGGTAATCATAAATGATCCTTTAGGTAAAAATTCACCTGCAGGGGGACTTTTGGAAATTTGAGATGGATTAACATAAAAAACTTCAACTATACCCCAAGTTTCTTTCCATGCTCTAGAAAAACATGCGGTAAAATCTGCCGCTTCTTGAATTGTTGTTTTAGGAATATCCTTCTTATTTTGGTTTTTTATGACCGCTAATGGAGACCCTGGAAAATTTGTATGAAAAACAACATCATATGAATCTAAATATTTTTTGAAAATTATCTCATTTGAAGTAGCATCTCTGCCAGCAATTACTAAAAATCCATCTGATGATTTAAACCATCTAAATTTTTCATACCATTTTTTTTTTGGTTTTTTAATTAAATAATTAATGTCTAAATCAATTGATTCTTTCTTGTTAGTTAATTTTTCTATTTTGGCTTTAGTCTTTTCAATCGCCTGAATTGTCCCCTTAATTTTCTTATCTGCTTTTTTTCCTTTAGAATATATAAAATTAGCATTTTCTCCTAAACTAATTTTTAAGTCCAAATGAAATTCATTATCATTTATATTTATCATAAGCTGTTTTGTAGCAGGGATTATTTTCTTGAAAAATTTGGAGCCTTCAACATTATCGAGCTTTGCTTGTTCTAATTTATCATTTATTTGGCTCCATGAATATCCTTTCGATCTTGCGTTAACTATTACATGTAATAAATTCTCTAAAGATTTGAAGTGTTTGTATAATAAATCACCATACAGATAATATTTTTCTTTTTTTAATTTTAATTCTTCCAGATAATCAAGTTGATTTTGTAAAATTTTTTCATTTGCTTTTAGCTGTTCATTAATTTTTAAATCTTGAGGGGTACTAATCTTTTCGGAATCTAACCTTGAATAATATTCGTCTACAGCTTCATTAAATGAGTTATAATATTGTTTTTGAAATTTTTGAAATATTTGTAATTCAAAAGGAAGCACTGCTATTTCTTCATTATCAAACCTAACAAGGTGAGCTTTAATTTCTCCAAAAAGCAATTGATTTCTTAAATTTTTAAATGATTTAAATAGAACCTCTATTTCTGCATTAGTTAAAATGTTCCCTGGAGAATTTTTTTCAATTCCCGCTCTACAACAAATTTCTTCACTATATAAACCGGATATATTTATGTTTCTAGCTAATATCCTTACTATTTCAGAATCAGAATCTTTAATTAACCGTGTAAACTCTTCTTGATTTATTGTTAAGAAATTTTCGCCTCTTGTTTGAGGGTATTGATACTCTTTGCCGGGTAATATATTTCTCTCTTTAAATTTTTTATATCTTTTTGCTACTTTTATGATCTTCTGATCATCTATAAGAAGGAAATTTCCCTTATTAAAAAGTTCTATAATGAATTTCCAAGACGCTCCATCAATATTATTTAACTCAATAATAATAATTCTATCTAAATTGTGTTGAGAGATGTGGATGATTCGTCTATTTCTTAGCATTTTCCTTATAGATATGATGTATTGTGAAGGATATTGTGGAATAGGATATTCAAAATCAGTTAGATTTATCCTAGAATCATTTTTTATAATGAGATTTCTGCGACCGTGGTTAGTATTGATTTTCAAAATCAATAAATCTTCAATTTCATAAACATTTAATATCTTAGCCTGTGATAAAATTATATCTAACTCTTTTACTATGGTATATACATCGAAATTTGAAAATGTTATATATTTCTTAGTCATTTCTTTTTATTCAAGATTAAATAATTTATTAAAATTATAAACATTTTATATTCCATTATTATCTGAAATAAGAATGAATCTACTATTATTATAATAATAATTTTATAATACGATTTATTTATAATAATCATCATGGCGTTTAAGAAAAAACGTGCGAAGAAAAAGATAGATGTCAGAAAAAGAAGGTCAAAATTAATTAAGGAGAGGCAAAAGGAACTCTCTCCAGAAGAGATTCAAATGGATAAAAAGAAGGTGAAAACTGAAAAAGAACAAGCTTTAGAAATTAAACTAGAAAAAGAAACAAAATTATACTGGGTGAGAGCGATAACTGGGGCATTATGCGGGGTTATAGGAGTTCAATTTTTTGGATTAATAAGTTGGCCTTTATTTATTTGGATGTTAGCTTTTTGGTTTGGATTTCCTTTCTTTGTCAGTTTTATAATCTTCAGATATAAATATGATAAAGAAGAGTGGAACTGGAAAAACATCATTATGCCAGGTATTGGGATATATTTCTTTTTATTTATGATTGTTGCGATAATTATGTATACGCTACAAAAAACACCTTAATATTAATTATATCTGGATTCTTTGCTTAACTTTTTTTTCTATTTTTTCCTTTGAAGCAAAAATAATTTCGTCTAATTTATAGATTCTATCACAATACACACACTGAATTTTCAATGGCTTTTCTTCTAGAACTAAAAATTCACTCGAGATTGGTTCTTTTTGTGAATTAACGATACATGTTGTATTTTGGCATAAAATTAACTTTTTAATCGTTTTTGGAAGTCTCACTTTTATTTTCTTAATTACATTATAATCGTCAATTAAAGAGATAGTAGCATTTGGGGACAGTATAGAAATTTGTTGCATTTGAGTTTCATTCAAAAAAACTCCTTCTATTTTAATGATATCTTTTTTTTTATATTTTTTTGAAGGAACATTTACACCAATAGTCATTAAATTAGGTGATTCATCAAGGCCCGTTAGGCTTAGGATAGTTAATGCATAGCCGGCATCGATGTGATCAATGACCGTACCCTTATGAATTCTTTCAATTTTTAATTTATCTTCTGACATATTCTTATTAATAAAACAATATTAATTGAAAAAATTTATGCTATGTAGATTAATAAAATAGTGTTTTATAATATTAGAAAGGATATAAAGAACAATATCGTTGATATCACAAAAACATATGTTAGATTGTCATCAATTTCTAAATCTACGTAATCTAATATTCCAATGATTATTGCTCCTATTAATGGTAAGAATATAAGACCTAAGAGACTTATATTGTAAAATTCACATAAAAGAATTAAAATAATTATTCCTGAGAAGAATGCAGCAATAATCCCAGCTATTAATCCTATATATGTCTTTTTAGTGCCCCTTATATATTTATATTTATTTCCAACTGTTCTTCCTATTAAATTAGAAGCTATATCACCAAATATTGCCATTGTCATTGATGTACAGATTATCAGAGGTCCTATGGGTTGAAATAAACCATATAAAACAATTATTGAGAAACATCCAACAGCCGTAGATATCTGAGGGCCTAATCTCATATGTAATTCTTCTTCTCTTAATATTTGATTGACAGGTTTTAAAGGGTATAGCTTGGGTTTTAAAATTCTTACGAATTCAGCAGTAAGAAGTCCGATTAATGAAATTCCTACTAGAAAAACTACTAAATACTGGGTAAAAATCATGGGATTTTTTTCGATTGAATAAACAGAATAAAAAATATCTGAAATGATAGGGGGAAAAAAATTTAAAAGATAAACGAAAAAATTTTTAACTAAAAATCCAAGAGTAAAGTAAAATAGAATAATGGCTAAAACAACCAAATGGGTTAATTTCCTATAAATATCATATTTTAACGGCAATTCTTTTAAAGCTAAATGTACAATTACTTCTAATTGGTTGGTCTTTCTTTTTTCCTTTAATATTAAAAGATAAAAGAAAGGTAAAAATGTGACAATAAAACTAATCATAAATATATCAAATGGAAAGACAATAAAATTTATAGTATGCGGGGTTAAAAAACTAACAATTAGAAAATTAATTGTAAGAGATACTATAAAAATTAAAGATATCGTTATGTTATTAACAAACGCTTTTTTTTCTCCATTTTTTTTTGCTAAAAACGAAATCTTTAACATTATTAATCCATAAAAGTATAAGAAACTCAGAATTATAAAAGAAATTAAATTCAATAAAAACCAGACTCATTATATTATAAATATTTAAATTTTATCTTGAATTTTAAGATTTTCTTCAAATATGAAATGTTAAAAAAAAAAATAAAAAAATATTAATTAAAATTGAGATTCATCTATTTTTGGCATTTCAGGTGAGGAAAGTGCTTTTAGAATATCTTCTGAGGGTAATTCATAATCTTTTAAATCTCCAGTCATGTATTCTTTATAAGCTAACAGATCTAAAAATCCATGTCCACTGAAATTAAACAAGATTACTTTTTTCTCATTATTTTCTTTTGCTTTTAATGCTTGATCTATTGTTTCTTTTATTGCATGAGCAGTTTCAGGAGCAGGGATTATTCCTTCAGCTTTTGTAAATCGAATTCCGGCTTCAATAACTTCCCTCTGATGATGCATTGCAGAAGATATGATATGATTATTATGTAAAATCGATATTATTGGTGCTATACCATGATATCTTAAGCCCCCTGCGTGAATCGGACTTGGAATAAATGTATGGCCCAAAGTATGCATTTTTACAATAGGACCTTTCATGGAGGTATCACCAAAATCCCATCTATACTCTCCTTTACAAACACTTGGGCATGCTCTTGGTTCTACCCCGATAATTTCGACATCTGGAAGAATTCCATGCAGTTTATCTCTTGCAAAAGGAATCATTAAGCCCGAAAAATTAGAACCTCCTCCCATGCAACCAATTACAATATCAGGTTTAATCCCTATTTTATCTAGTTGAATTTTTGCCTCTTGACCCACTATTGTTTGGTGCAGCAAAACAAAATTCACTACACTACCAAGAGAATATCTTATTTTGTCACTTCTCATGCTATGCTCAACAGCTTCTGAAATAGCTATTCCTAAACTTCCAGGATGATTGGGAACTTTTTCTAAAAATGCTTTTCCTGATTCAGTAAATCTCGATGGACTCGCATGAACTTCAGCATCGTAAGCCCTCATTAAAATCTTTCTGCCTGGTTTTTGATCGAAGCTTGCTCTTACCATATAGACCGTACATTTAAGCCCAAATAAATTACATCCATAAGCAAGCCCTGAGCCCCATTGTCCAGCTCCTGTTTCTGTAACTAATTCCTCTAATCCATCTTTTTTGGCATAGAAGGCTTGAGCTATGGCAGTATTAGGTTTATGAGAACCTGTTGGAGAATAAGACTCATTTTTATAATAGATCTGAATATTTTCTCCCTCTATTCCTAGTTCTTTCTCTAAACCTAATGCACGATGGAGTGGACTTGGTCTATAGGTTTTTGCATAGATTTCCCTCAATTCATTAGGAATGGGAATTAGTGGCTCTTGAGATACTTCCTGTAAGACACACTCTTTTGGAAATATTGCAAATGCCAGTTCTGGTGGTGCTGGTTTCCCATCCATTGGATTAACTAAGGGCGTCATAGGAGATGGTAAATCTGGTAATATGTTTATCCATTCCTTTGGTACCTCATTGGGTTGTAATAATATCCTAGAATTAAAATAATCCACCATTTTAATTACCTTATCTTATTTTTTTTAAGCACATTTTAAATGTGTCTCATCTTAATTTTGGAAATCAAAATCAGTAATGCACATTTGATAATTTTAATAAAATTATGTCAAATTTTCAAGAATTTTTTTCAAAAAAAGAAAGATTTCGTGGTTTAGTCCAATGCAGAGGCGTTATCGCCAACGCCAAGTCCACTGCCAACGCCAAGCCAAATTATTTACAGGTACCATTAGTGCTAAACCATATCATAGAAAAATATTAAGAAAATTTATATATCAAGATTTAAAAAGTTAATTAATTTTTATCAGAAAATTTTGCTCATCTGCCTTCAAAAATCTTATATAAATTCTTCGCAGCGATTCTCATTACTTTCACAGTTTTCATTAAAGTATCAATCATTGTACCTGCGCATACAATCACCAACCTACCTGCATTAGATATAACAATATACCCATCTTGTGCCCGCACTATGATTTCACTTAAATCCTCTTGAAATAAACTCTGAATTGTTGACCGCCCTGTCATCAATAATGCTGATGCGAGCCCACAAAATTGATCGCCATCAACATGATATTGTGGTAAAGCACTAAACGCTATTTGATACCCTTCTTGTGAAACTAATGCTATTGCCTCAATATCAGCATTAGACGTGATAAACGTAATTTGTGGGCTAATCTTCTCAATATCAGATTGATCTATTCCAAGGTCACTTCCGAACTGGATGTTATATCACCTTTTGAGTAATTTCCTTAGAGATTTTATATGAATGAAAATTAAGTAATAATAGTCGTTATTAATATTATAAAATTTAATATTAAAAATCTTATTTATTTGATTTTGATTAATTTTAAAAAATTAAATTTATAGTTTATTTTGAAACTTACAAAGGTTTAAAATACAAATCCATTTTTTTTATAGTAGTTAGCAAAAGATATTTTGAAATTTATTGAAAATTTAATAGAAATAAAAGTATGCAAGAATGATAGAATGATAACTACTAGAGAGTCAATTAATTATCAATTTTCATTAATTTTTGGGTATTCCTCTCCAAATGATATAATTGTAGGGGATGTTATAGGCCCTGGTAAATTAACAAAAGAGAGAGTAAATGAGCTTTCTTTGTCAGTTATACAATTCTTGAGGATGTATAATGCAATGTTAAGGGATTATACTGGATCTGAAGTTTTTTCTATTGAATTTGAGCTGTATAATATAGATGAAAGTGCTCAGATTAATATATATCCAAGGTCTATGATTTTAATACCGGGTCAATATAAGGATTGTGAAAGTTTACTCCTTGCTTTAAAACCTGAGACAGGATTTTTAAATACTCATAAGTCTAGGGATGAGATTAATAAAATTAGTGAACTCTTTTACGAAGTAGAGGAATTTACCAACCGTCCTGATTTGGTAAAAGAGGAAAAAGTACTAATATTTAAAAAATTTGCATCGCGATTTGGTAAAAAACTCTTTGGAGACTTAATTGAAGATAAATGGAATAAAAAATTAGTTGGTTTAAGCGTGTCCCTTCCAACAGAAAAAGAAATGTTAAATATTGACGCTTCATTAAAATCCAAATTCGAGATTTTATGGTATAAAAGACCTTATGAAATTAAAATTTTAAATCCTAAATTCGAAAGGTTAAATACACCATTCGAGAGACAATCTGCGATCGATCATTTAAAATTTTCAATATCTCAACCAAGTGCTAACTTTGTAATTGAGAATACGTTAAAACTAGGAACTAATCTTATAAATCTGGCGAATACTGGAACAATTGACGAATCCCAAGATGAAATAATATCTTATCTCATCACTCATATTGAAGAAAAAATCAAAATTGTAACTATTCCAGACACTGCAGAGAGAGTAATTAATGAGGTACATAAAATTTTGGGGGATCTGGAAAGTTTCTTAAATAAATTTATAGAATATTCTATGAATTTTCTTGGCTCGGGAGATATGGGTAGTTTAACAGAACTTTTAGAAAAATATAAGCAATTTTTTATCGAGAAGGGCAAACTTGAAAACGAAAATTTCGAAGATATATGTGAAATTGCAATTAAGTCTATTAAAAATACCATAATTCAAAAAGAAAAATTGCGTGTAATAGATTTAAATTCGGTAATTTATTATTTCTTGGAAGTGATTAAAAATAGTTTAGAGTCAATCAATAAAGCTTTACCAAAATATTTATCTCGAAGGAGATTAAAGACCTTAACAATAGAATTTATTAATAAAATAAAAGAGATTTTTGATAAGGAACAAAAGCCTGCTAAAAATTTAGGAAATAAGTTTATGGAAAAATTTAATACATTTCTTTTTAATCAAATAGAAATAAATCCAATATTATTGTCTAAAAGCATTAAATTTAACGAGAAAAACTTAATAAAAGCATTTAAAAGTTTAATAAATCAAAACCTTGAAAATTTTTTTGAAAATATTGAATTAAATATTAGTGATCTAGTATCGTTCGCAGAAGTATTAATGGAAAAAGATCCAAATATTATTAAAATCCACATTGAAAAATTTAAGAAATTTTCAAATGAATTACATTATCTTTTAAGTTATCTTTTGAGGTATACTACTATTAATCGCTACTTGAAAGAAGAACCAGATGATGAAATATCTGATCCAGTTACATTTGCTAACAGATTTCATAGATTTTTAGAGAAGAGGATAGGGGGTATTAACTTAGTTTGGAAAACATATATTTTAGACTGGATTAAAGATTATGGGAAAAAATTTTTAAGATTAACAGACGATAAACAATGGTCTTTAGAAGAAATTTATAGAGATTTTATTAAATATTTTGAGGATAGAGAAAGTAAAGAACAGCAGACAGAGATGTTTTTAAAGTTTCTTGACGGATATATTGCTCAATTAACAAATGTGGATGAAAAGAGTTATTTAATAGAATTTTTTAAGCAATATGAATTTTGTAATAAAATTAAAATGGAATTTCCAAAGTATATTAAAAAAATCATAGAAAAAGAAATTGATACACTAAATCCTGATTTTGAACAACATCTACCGATTAACTTTCTTAAATTAGATGAGACTGATACATTTCATAATTATTTAAAAGAGATGGAATTAAAATACTTCTCTAAATTAATTCCTAGACCGCTTTCATTAATTTTAAAACATAATTTAACTAATGAAGAAAGAGAGTTATTTAAAGCGGATTTATTTCATGTATTTAATTTTAGATTTTGGTCAAATAATTTTAAAAGCGATATATCCGATAATTTTCGAGAAGTATACCGAGAATGGGTGAAAGAAATATGATTAGTGGAATTAAAAGAAAAACAACTGCTATAGAAAGTACTTTTAGATTTTTTCAAACAGTAGATCTTATCATCAATCATTTTAAAAGGGAGGCAGATCGACAAAAGATATTTGAATTAACTAGTCAAGAAACCACACTTAAAGATCTATTAATTGCTACATCTGCTATTCATATATATCACAATTTAGGGATTAGGGTTAGAGATAGTATGGAAGCTAGTCATATCTCTACTGATTCATCGAAAAATTTAGAAATTTTAGAAAAAAAAATATTATCCGAGGAAATTTCTTTATTATTAAAAGATTCTTTAACATTAGAAATTGATATATTAAAAAGATCGATCAATTTGGAAAACCAGATTATTTCCTTCTTAATTAATGATACAAAATCTTTATTTAATGATTTACAAAAAACCCAGAAAATTAATGAGATCGATAATTTTATTGAGCAAAATCTATTAGAGATTATATTAAAATATCCCCCTTTTTATTTCTATGATTTAATGGGGGATTTAATGGGGCTTTCAAATGACATAAAAATTAATATTTTAGAAGAGAGCTCAGCGTTTAAAGACCTGTCTATTGAAATTGAAAAAAAATTGGAGCGAGAGGAAAAGGAGGATAAATTTATAGAATTATCTACATTAAATCGATTAATTAATCAATTACAGGTAAATTTTGAATTTAAATCGTATAAAGAACTACAAATGCAAAATATGCCAGTTAGAATGATTAAACGAAAGATTATGGAATATAATTTTAATCGTTTTCCAATTTCCCTTCCTGGTTTAACTACATTTTTAGAGACAAATAGTTTAAAAATACAATTGGTTGATAAGATTAGCAATGCTCTAAATAAAAAGATAAATTACGATCAATTTGAAAAAAAAGTTTTAGAATTTCTAAAATCAGAAGTAATTAAAAAGCTTAAGACGAATCCAAATGATTTTATTTACTTTTTGCAGAGTTTAAATGAGTGTGGGTTTAATGAAATAATTTATATTTTAAATAAATATGGAGTCTATAATATCTTACATTTAATAAATGTGGATGAAGAACTAGCTCAAAAAGTTAAAAAAAGTATGATAAGATATAATATTGACAAATTTGATATCATGTCATTGAATGCAGAAAGGAAAAATTTGTTATTATTAACAAAAAAAGCAATATGTGATTTGGATTATTCTAATATAGATGAGTTTTTAAAAGATTCCAATAATTTTTCTGAATTTAATTTAGAAGAAGTTTTATATTTAGAAAACGACAAGCTTCAAGAGATTTGGAGAAATATAGAAGAAATAAATGGGATTAAATTAAATGATTTGAGAGATTTTGTACGAAAGAAAGAAATTATTGATAAAGTGTTTTTACAAGAATTACAATTAAAAAGTTATTCTCAATTGTTATTACTATTGAATTTTGATGATATAATAAATAATTTAGTAAAGGATATCTTTTATTATCTTTTTACTAAAATAATTAGACAAATAAGTAGAATTATTGAATTGTTCCTAAAAATTACTAACGATAAAGCGCTATTTCTTGTGGCATTCAAAAAAATATCTGGAACTACCGAATCAGAGGAATGGGTTAGAATAAAACTTGAGGAATTAGTTATAAATCGACTTTTAAAAAGGCAAAAAGAGTTAGTAATAGTATTTAATGCTGATAATCAACCCTTCCTCGTAAATGGTTTCATCTTAGCTAGAATTAAAGATTTAAGTATAAATGAAGGAATCTCTGAATTAAAAGAAAATACAAGTCCTATTTATGATGATATAAAACCATTAAAATTAAAACAAGATATTATATCTCCTGTATCTTATTGTATTGCATATGATTTAGTTAAGAGATTTGAAGCATTTGAAGTATTGCGTAAATTAAAAGTAGAACAAATTATTGAGGAAAAAGAAAAAATTAAGAGTGAGCAAAAGAAGAGGATACGTGAAAAACAAGAGATAAGTACCCTTAATTGGATAGAGAGAAGGATAACCTCTTCTTTAATGAGAATAAATAGCCCTGGAATTAATCCAACTCAGTTATATTGGCAGGAAAAAGATACAAAAACAGCTACAGATAATATTAAATTGCATAGTGAATTAGGTAGAGATACTACTGATTCATTTATCGAATATTTTCAATTTGCCATGGAAAAATTAAGAGCTTTTTCCGATATTAATATCCCTAATAACGAGAAGATAAAGGTAATTATCATTGATCTTGTTAAAAAAGAATTAGAAAAGAGATTAAATCATGCACCTTCTCAAGAGGAAATTAATAGTATGATTGAAGGTGAACGATTTCAAATTGCTAAGCAAATCGCGATAAAAATCGGTAAAATTTTAGATAAAGCACTTTATACTAAATTCAAATCCAAAGGAAGATAAGAACTTTTAAATTTTAAAAAAGGAATTTGTTTAATCTGAAATGAAACTTTCACACAATTTTTAATTCATTAATCTAAAATTTTAAGGAATATTAAGTAAAAATATTTGAAAAATACTAAAAATATTAAAAATATGATTATTTAATCTATTTAAAGATTAACGCTATTCATATCTTAAGAGTTTTTAGTAAAAATGCCAAGTATAAAAAGTCAAATAGAATATCTTATAGATTCTGCATCACAGATAATTATGGGCTCAATTCTATTCCTTTTGTCCTTTTCTGGCTTACTATGTGCATTTTTACTTAGACACTATAATTATAATGGATGGATTATCGCTGGGGTAGGGGTCCTTATTGAATTATTTGCTTTAATTTTATGTTTTTTAATTTTTAAAGGGTATTTAAAAAAAGAGGAAGAACCTGAACCGACAGAAAAAAAGGGAAAAAAACTATAATTTAGTTTACTATTTTTATAAAAAATCTTCCCAAATTCGAGGTATTCTTTTTGAATTTAGAAGATTTTTTATATCAATTAATAATATTTCTGGATTATATTCCCATGCGGCGCTTTTATTGAAAGAAATACAAGTTAGGTTCTCCACGTGAATTATCTTTTTAAGTAAAAGTCCATAGGTTGCAACTTGAGGAAGTGAAAAAAGAAAATTACCTTCTGGTTTATAATCAATTATTTTTATGACATCATTTTCGATTTGGATCAAATCAATATGTCCTGTAATATGTTTATTTTTATTAACACTCCATATGGGAACTTCAATGGCAATAGAGTCTTTATCTTTGATTAAAATATTTTTTAGGATAGTTTCATGGCCAGGATTCTTATTGATTTGATTAAGATGATAAATTTCATATACTTTTTTAGCAAAGTTAGGTAGCTTAGAATTTGAATCAAATCTTTGAATTTTACCCTCGTTAATTAATCTCTTACTAAAGCTTCTTAAAAAACCATTTTTAAGTCCTCTAACTTTAAATTGTGAAACTCGAGTTATAGTTTTTGTATTAAAGATATTATTAGGAATTGAACCGTGATAAATGTTTTTAAGATAATTACCTAATCTTTTAAATTCTTCTCGATTTGAATTTAGTTGAGTTAATTTCTCTTTGTGATTTTTTAAATTCCAATTAAAGGAATATTTTATATTTTGATGAACAAAATCACGCTTTTTAATCACAGCTTGGTCACTGTATTGTCCGTATTAAGCATAAGACTTTATGTAAAATCTTTTGCTCTTAAAAAAGATTAATGAATCTATTTTATTAAAGTGATTATATTAATGATTTATTAAATTGTTAAGAATATATAGAGCATAACATGCGACAAAAAAAGTAATTTCCTCTAATAAGTACTATAAAGAGCGGACCTAGCAGGATTTTCATGCTCGGAGTTGTTCCGTAGCATTTCGAACCTGCGACTTTCGGATTAGAAGTCCGACGCCCTATGTACACGGTTTTTTTTGATAAAATCCCCCATGCTAGGCTATAGGTCCTAAAGTTTATAAATGTACATTTTTACTTTTTTACTTATGTTATAATGTAAAATCCATTCTAGATTAAAAATTTTTTCAGAGTTCATAATGATACAATGATAGAGAGGAAATTTTGTAATACGATATTTTGGGGAGTATTTCTGGAGGGTTGGGATGAGTTATGGGGATTTTTTTTGTGTTTGAAGGTTTTTTGTACTATGAAATTAAAAACTTAGAAAAATTAAAGGAAGATATATATGAAAGAGCTTAGGGAACAAAGAGAAAAGAAAGGTACTACTTTAAAAAAGATAATAGGGAGAGAATAATGAATATGGATGAGATTAAAACATAGCAGCAAATAATATTTGTAATGAGGAGAAAAAATGAGTGATTTATAGATGACCACCCCTATTATTCTTAAATGTTACGAATTAAGAAGAAACTTATGATGCCCACTTGATATATACGGTAAATGCCAAAATATATAATAACAAATAATTATAATGTAATATAATAGATGATTACAAGAGATTGATAAAAAGAGGTGCTTTTAAAAAAGTTGAATGACAATAAAAAAAGGCAAAGGGGAAGTCTAAAAAAATCAGAATTACTAGTTGAATTAAGTAAATGCGATGATCTTATTTCAGAATTAAAAGGAGAGTTAAAAAATTCGAACGATAAGGAAACAATTCTAAATAGCGAAATTCGCAATCTTCACACTGAAATTAAATATTTAGAAGCAAATAAAAAAAATATTGAGATTTTAAATGATAGTATTGAATCTTCCGAGAGAAATATAAAGGAATTAGAAAAAAAATTAGAATTGAAAGAGAAAAAGATTGAAGAATTACTAAATGATAAAGAGATGTTACTCAATGAAAAATCAGAGATTATAGAAAGTAAAAACGATATATTACAGAAATTAAAAGAAAAGGAATTAGAAATCCAACGAAATAACCAAAAAATAGCAGAATTACGGGAGAAATTCAAACAATCAAGTAGTGATTTACTTAGTAAGAGTATGCAAATAGATAAACTGGTCAAAAAAGATAAAAATGTAGACGAGCTTGAGGAAACTATTCAAAATTTAAGAAACGTGTTGGGAGAAAAAGATAGTTCAGCAAAAGAAGAAGTGAGCAAACTTGAAGAGCGAATTAGAAGCTTAGAGAGTGAATTACAAACATCCCAAGGAAAAATGAAGGAATTAAAAAAAGTAAAAATTGAAACAGCAGAGCTTAGTAAGGAACTAATAGAAAGCACCAAGATCCTTTTTAATGTAGAAAGTATCATTGATATTATAAAGCATACATTACCACAGGGAAAATCTAATATTCGGTTAGTAGTACCGGAAATAGAAGATATAATTAAATTTGAGTTAATAAACATGATTAAAGAAATCCCCGCAAAAGTTAGAATAAATATAAGTACGAAAATAGATGATCCCAGTGGAAATCTTGTTGTTCAGGATTTAAAAAATCATTGTAAATTGACAAATTATAGTGAGAAAAAGTTCATCGCCTTAAATGTGGATTCATCAAAGTGTTTAATAGGACTTCTTCTTGGAGAAAACGAAGTACTTGGGATTTACACTGAAGTGTTAGAAATGATTAATCTGTTTAAACCTGCAATCATGGAACCATTCATAAGAGGGGTTAAAGTAAATTAAACCATATGAGAAATCATTTTCACATCTAAGGTTTTATTTTTAATTATTCAGAGATTTTATTTTTGCATCGAGTACTATTAGCTCAGATTTAGGAGAATATGATTTCACAATCTTAGAAGTGATTATTTCTTGGATATACCAATTAAGCTTTTCCAATGAATATTTTAATTTATCCTTAGCCTTTTCGATTGAATTTGGCTTTTCACAAAACTGATAATTATGCAAAATTCCACCGGAATTTTTCATTAAAAAGCACGCAATATCCATAAAACCTAATGATTTTTCTGGCAAATTCATAATGATTCTATCTGCTTTGTTTTTCAACATAGAACCAATGATAATAGAAGGATCTAAAAGAGATTTGATGTCGATATTATGTGGGGTAATAGAACCTTTCAATTTGTTCAATCTAATGTTTTCTTTTAAATAATTATAAGCAATAGGGTTAATATCAAAAGCATGAAGTTTTACCTGATGATTTTTGGCAATTTGAATAGAAAATGGACCAACTCCTGCAAATAAATCAATAATTACTTCATTCTTTTTAATTTTGCTAGTTGCTATCCTATTTCGTTCATATACTAATCGTGGAGTAAAGAAAGTTTGGTTCACATCAAGTTTGAAAATACATTTATTTTCTCTATAGATTGTTTCTGTTTTATTCTCTCCATATAAAAGGTTTAATTCTCTTATTCGATAAATCCCTTTGATATCACTCTTTTTCTCAAATACCGAAGTAACATTTTTATTAATCTCCGTTATTACTTTCGCTACTTCTACTTTAATTGTGTTAAATCCATGATCTTCTAATCCTTCAATGTTATCAAACTCAAGAATGACAATCTTTCCGACAATATCATAGGAATGTGGAATTAAATTCAAAAATTTATGTGGAATTTTCTTTTCTAATGCTTCTTTTAAATTTTTATATTTATAATTTTTATCATAAATTCCTATCTTTGATATTATTTTAAACGAAAATTTATCCTCTATTAATCTAAAAAGAAGATTAATTTTTTCCTCATTATCTATTAACGGAAATAATAGATTTTCTTTTTCTTTTAATATTTTATATCTTTTATCGATAACTGATCGATTTTTAAATTTTCTATTCATTATTTTTAAAAATTCTTGCCCTTTAATCTTCTCAATTTTAAGATATTTTTTCCTTTTCTGTCTTTCACTCATTATAATCGTTTACTTCGAAAGATATTTTAAATTTTTTTTGTTGATTTTTAATAGATTTGACTAAATTTCTATCCAAATTGATTGAAGATTTCGTGCAATTAATCAGTATCGTTCTATCACATAAATAATTACTCTTGCGAAAAATTACAGCTTTTTTACTTGATAATGTCAATCTTGGATCACCATAGCCATAAAAAATGTCGGTCAGATCATTAAGGGTAATGATTACTTTTATTTTTGTTCCTTGTTTTATTTTTTCTTTTAATGTTGTATTAAGGTCTATACACGCTTTTGAGGCTCTAATTCCTAAAATGCAATTTCCTCTTTTTGTAAGATAGGTATCTTTTGTAATCTCTATTGTGGTTTGATGCGTACAAAGTATATTTTTATGCCCATAAGCATAAATGGTATCTAAGATCACCATAACAAATCAATCACCTTTAAAAAATTGTAAAATTTCTTCTAAACTATGAGATATTTGAAAATTTGATTTGAATTTGTTTTTTAATACTGAATTTAATCTTTGAATGAATTTACTTGTTAGAAATGGTTCATTTTCCCCGAATTGATTGGTATAGCTCTTCGGAATTACCATCCCTACTTTTTGATAATGTTCCGAATTATTGTTTAGGAAGCTCATGCTCGTTTTTATCGTTTTGTTAAAAATTATATCCTCATTATTTGAGGGTAGGATCGATTCATACTGTCCCATTGGATAAGTATTTATAAGTTCAAAAGGGATTAATCCAAAAGATTGAGAGCTAAATAATATATGAATTTCTTCCCGGGATACGATGTTATTTTTATCTAATTTCTCCATCCACTCTTGAAGTGTAGGAGAGCTCTCTATTCGAGCGTCAAGCTCAGGTAAGATCAGTAAAAAAGTTACAGTGTTGGGAACTCTATAGTAATTCTCTAGTCTAATAAGAAATCTCATGATTAATGGTCTATAGGAACTTTCGGGTGCAGTTAGTAATCTACCGTGTTTCTTGTAGATTTTTTCATATGTTTCAAACAGTAAATTTTCGTCCTTTAGAATTTTTGCTGCTTTTACAAGATTTGGATGAGCCCTTATTCTTTGTTCTACAAGCTCCCATAAATTACCCTCTCTTATCGCTTGTCGAATTGTTCGTAATTCAGAAAATGAAAGATATAAATTATGTTTCGCTAATAACTCGATTTTCAATTTTTTGTCAAGGCTTTTTAGTTCTTTCGGAGTATACTCTAAACATATTGGACAATAACAAGGAAACTCCTCCAACTCATCTAATTGTTTTGTTCCCGTTGACAAGGTGAAATATCGATTTTCTTTAGCATATAAAATGTAAGCTGCCGAATCCATTAGATCACATCCACATGCTACTGCTAATGAGAAAAATTGTGGCAACCCTAATCCGAACATGTGTAATGGTTTATTAGATATAATATGTTTTTTTACATTTAATAAAATTTTAATTGTCAAGTCAAATCTATAATCCAAAAATGCTTTAACTAATCCCCCTATCGCATAAATTCCAAAATCTAGTTTACTCATTTCTTCAGCAGAATATTTGAGAAGATCATGATAATGGGCGCCGTGGATAGGACCAAACCACTCACAGCGTGTAGTGGTCCTTCTTTTGATATTATTTTTAGCCCTCTCAATCGTGCCAAGTACTTTATGTTTCGCAACATTATATTCGTCGTATAATTGTACGGGTAGATCCAAAATGACCGGGAAATCTGAGCCAATATCCTCTTGAAAGCGCTCAATCTCTTCTGGACTTACATTTAGTTCAGAATCATGGTACATATATTGCTGAAATGCTCCACTATCCGTGGCAATTAACTCATTATAGCCCAGAAAATTATGGATCTTTTTGTTTTTGACCTCCTCTTTTAATTCCTCTTTTTGATAGATGATATAGGCATTTGTGAAAATACATTGAGCCCCAATTTTTTTCAATGTTGATGGAGGGACAATGTTCTTAAATGGATGGACTACAGGAAATATTGTAGGAGTAATCATTTGTTTATTATTAATTTCTAATTTACCAACTCTCCCTAAAGCATCTATATCCAATATTTCGTATTTCATTTGACACCCTTTATAATGCTATTTTTTCATTAAAAAAATCATTTAAGCGATCCTCTCTAAATAATTTCTCTAGCCAATCAATTTTTCCAATTACATAATTATCGACATTTTGGTTTTTAACAATACTTTTCATAATAATATCTACAACCGATTCTATTGTTAAATTGTCAGTACTAATCTCAAATAGAGGAATCTTAATGTTTTTTTGAACAAAATAATTCACACAATTTCCTAGAATTTCTGCTTGTATATTTTCAATTATTTTTCCATATTCATACCCCCTTTCTGCTAACCGGTTTTTTAACACGTAAGGGTCACATCTTAATATGATTACATAGTCAATATAGTCCTCAGGTATTATATCAGAAAAATGACCCTCGATTATAAGATAATTGGGGTTTTCGCTTTTGTAATTCTGAATCAAACTTAGAACATGGGGGAGTAACTTATTCGTATCAATTACATCTGTTTCTCGCTTAATATCAAATTTGATTTTAAATTTTTTAAAAATTTTCGGCTCATTTAATGACACAACTCTAGCATCGTATATTTGAGCGATCATCTCTGAGACAGATGTTTTTCCCGTACCAGGTGTTCCAGAAATTACAATTATTTTCATCTATAATTTTATAATAGTTAGATCGGATTAAAAAAGTAATGAAAAAGTAATCATGCTCATCTTGAAATCTCAAGAATGGTGCGAAAGGGGGGCCTTTCGCAATGGGCGATATTCCCATTCTGTTTCGAACCCCCGACCTCACGGTTATCAGCCGTGCGCTATACCAGGCTAAGCCACTCTCGCTTTGATTAAAAATTTGCTTTTTTAATTATTATTAAAAATCGTATAAATTGAATAATTCTAAGATTGAATGTTTAAAAAATTTTTTGACAAGAGCATACCTAAATTTTAATAATCATATGAATATAATTTTAATAAAAAGTAAAAAGATTGTTTTAATGCCTGGTGTGTTACATTATTCTATAATTGGACTGGAGGATTACTCGATAAGTTTCGAGAGTTATTGTCGTCAGTGTGAAATCCAAAACCACTGTAAATATGGTAAAGAAAATCCCTTTACTATTGAAATTAACTGCAATGACCTCAACCAAGCAAAGGAAAGAATTAAGTTTGAACAACTTCAGAAATTACAGAAGACAGAGGATGTTTCGGTGCCATATGAAGAATTAATAAAAAAAGTTAAAATAAATTTGCAAAATATATTCAGCCAATTATGGAAAGATAAAATTAAGGCTCAAAAAGATGAGATAAGATGTCTTGATTCCCGAAAGATTGAACCAATGTTAGTTGCTCAGCAAGGACAGGATTGGTGGCAAGATTTCAACCAGACTATTAAATTAATTAATACTGAATGCGAAAAAATCATTTAATTTCCCTATAAGATAAATCTTACAATACGGGTTTTTTTTTGTTAAATAAGGTTAGCTGTGATTTAAGTTTATATTTATTCTAAATTCGTTCGTTCCTTACAAAAATTGGAATTGATCATAATACGATAATTATTAGAGAAAAGAGAAGAAGAAGTTGAATTTTTATTTTTCTTCCAATTCTGTGGCGTAATATATTAGCCATTTCGCCATAGCTTGAAAGGATTCTTTTATATTGATATCCTGCTTGGACGAGCTAAAAACGCATTGATTACACTTTGCTTTTTCAGCATATTCATTAGCAGTATCATAATCAGTTTCATGACTTGGTAAATCCCATTTCATTCCCATAAGAATTATAGGTATAAAGCCAGCTTTTTGGCGAATTATTTTCAACCATTCTGGTATTTGCCTAAATGTATCATAATCTGTGATATCAAAACAAATAAATGCACCACTAGCACCCTTACAATAATCAGGTAATAGTTCACGAAATCTTCGTTCTCCCGCAAAATCCCAAATTTGCATCTTTACTTCTTCTCCAGTGTCAAGAGTTTCTGATTTTGTATGGAATCCTGCACCTATTGTCATTTTATATCCTTCTTCAAATTTTCCGGTACAATAGCGAGTTATCATTGCTGTTTTTCCAACCCCGCCGGCACCTGCTACAATTACTTTAAAAATCCATGAACTCTGCAAAATTTTTTATTACCCCTTTAAATCATATTACATATTATATCAAAAAATTTGAATTTAAATCTTTTTTTTAAGTTAAATTTATGAGTGGAATTTTTGAATTTCAATTTAAATAGTATTGAATTTAAAGATTTTATAACAAGTATTATACATTAGTCATATATCTTATGCTATATATGTTATGCAACTAGATAAAATACAAATGTATCTAATCATTTAGTTCAATAATATGAGTGTTCCTATATATAAGGTTATATTTAAAGGAATTAAAGAGAAAGATGAGACTAAATTACATTTAATTTTTAAAGGTTTTAAATCTGATAAAAGAATAAATATTCCTTCCCATTTAATCTTAGAATTAAAAGAAATTAGTAAATCAAACCAAAATGTAATTTCTTATCAAAATATATCAGAAGTAATAAAAGTGGGAAAAGAATCTTCTTTACTTACCTACAACTACTACTTTGTCATCCTTTATAAATCAAAAGATGGTAAAAGGAAAGGTTTTTTGATTGGAAATGAAAAAAAGTCAGGAGATATCTTGATGGGAACTTGGCCATTTACCGAAGAATTCTTATCAGAGAAATTTTTCAGCACATTTAGTAAACTAGTTGAA
>JBHLNT010000174.1:0-8917 GCA_048941265.1 Promethearchaeota archaeon | reverse complement strand
AGACCTCAGGGTACTACCATAGTGGGTATGAAAGCAGGCATTCCACATCAAGTCTGGATATCTGAAATGGAACCTGATAGTTCCCTGCCCAAAAGAGATTCTGAAGGTAATTACATCGTAAGAAAGACGGGAGGAATTGTAGCTACTATGATTGATATTATCAAAGCTGTGGATAATTTGGGTACTTTGATGATACACATAGTTGATGGGATAGAGGCAATAAATGTAGATCATACAGGAACGCCTTCAGCAGTAAGAACAGCTGAAGGCATGGTTTTTGCAGGTTTAGATCCTGTAGCAACTGATCTCTTATGTGCTCGATACATGTTTAGCAATGTATCTTTAAAAGAATCTCTTGAAGTTAAATTGGAGGGAGGAACTGCAGGTGGGTTCCCTCAGAAAATACCTATACCAACACTAGATGGACAAGAAATCGTATCGAAGGAAGGTTATGACTGCCCATTAGCTCGAGATGTTAGTTTTGAACGTGCAGAAAAGAGAGGTTTAGGACAAACGAATTATCATGTTATGGGTCATGATATTTTAACCGATTCACCAATAATTTCACTCAATGGGCACTTAGGAGCTGTGAATAATGATAGTTTTTCAGATATAATAACTAAAACTCTATTTTTTGATATATATAAGGTATCTTGGGATTTGCAACGGATGGCTTTCAGTTATTTAACCATAATCGACAAATTAGAAGGTACTAAATTGAAAGAAGAATTCGTTGAAATTTTTGATGAAGATAATGATGGGATTGTCTCATACGAGGAATTTGGTAAATCTGGAGTATGGAATATTGTTCTTCATGCTGGTGCTGATTATGTATCATTAATTGGTAAAGAAGAGTTGGGGTATTTAAAAGGAGGTTTTGAAAGGATGATTTCATCATATAGGTACAGCGATAAACAAAATAATCCTGGCAGATATGATTTCATGAAGGAATTCTCAATCATTTCAATATGTGCCCTTGCTTTTGCTATTTCTCGGTTAAACTTGGACTTTCCGGACAGTTTCATCCCTGGACGAATATACGGTAGGGGAAAATGGCCAAACTTGCAGGTTATTCGGCATTTTCAAACAGGTAGCACGATATATGGCCTAAGCTTTCCGTTTTCTATCACTCCTCCCAGTCTTTACACCAGTGCTCTATTTTATGCGGATTTTACTCAAAATGATGGAAAATATGCTGGTGAATGGCGTAGTGATCCAAACCCTAGAGGTATTAAAAAATATATTTCCGATGTGAGAAAAAATAGGATAAAACCCTTGGATTTTGTACTATATGTACCATCTGAATTTAATAAATTATCTGGGAAGATTATTCCAAATGTAGAGATCACTGATGATCCAATGAAAATATTTACCGTAAGTTTTCAAAATGGTAAAGAGATCTGGGGAATAAACTTGGAAGAAAAAGAATTAGTAGATTTGGATTATATTTTTTAGTAAGATTTTTTTTTCTTTTTTGGTTTTTTGATGAATTATAATTGATTAGTTAAGAATCTGTAATTTATATTAGTTATCAAGCTCTATTAATATTATTACAAATTAACTATCAAAAATAGTAAACACTACTCAATCAAAAATAAAAGATGGTTATTAAGAAATGACCGAAAAAGAAAAGGTAATAATAAGTAATAAGGGCTTAGTTCGTGCGGAATTTAACTTTTGGGTTGGAAGATACATGGATAAATTCTATGATGGCTTAGAACAAAAGAAACTCGTTGGTAATAAATGCTCTACTTGCGGAGATGTGTTTTGTCCACCCCGTAGTGTGTGTGGGAAATGTAATGAAAATCTCCCCATTGATCAAAACTGGGTAGATTTACCGGAGACTGGAACGCTACAAAATTATACGATAACACATTATAAAGTGGCAGATAGAAGAACTAGAAAAGTGAAAGACCCTCAACTTATCGCTATGGTGCAAATTGATGGTAGTAATACAGCAATTATAAATAAACTATTGAATGTAGCACCTGATGAAATTAAGGTTGGGATGAAAGTTAAAGTTAATTGGAGTGAAAAGACAACAGGAGCTCCATCTGATATTAATGGATTTGTGAAAGCGTGAGGTGATATAAAGTGGAAAAAGTAGGAATTGTTGGATTTAATCAAGTTAAGATGTATTCAGACGCCAATTATGGCAGATATGAAATGATTTTTGAAGCTGTGAGAGGTGCGATTGATAAGGCGGGTTTAAAGAAAAAGGATATCACTACAGTTATATCGTGTACGAATGATTATTACGATGGAAGAACGATTTCTAATTGCTTTACTGTTGAAGTAGGGGGTGGGTATTTGGCAGATGAAAGTAAATGTGAAATGGATGGAGCTCATGCAGTTTTATATGGATTAATGAGAATTTTATCAGGTAATCATAAATTGGCAGTTGTTTGGGGTGGTAGTATGCCTTCATGCTATCCATATCATTCTACACGATTGTATGAGACAGATCCCACTTGGGAAAGACCCCTTGGATATGTGAATGATATAACAGCCGGCGGATTCCAAATGAGAGCATATATGGAGAAGTTTGGAGTAAGTAAAGAAGAAATCGCCAATGTAGCCGTGAAAAATAGGAAAAACGCGGCAAAAAATCCATTGGCACTAGCAGAGGCACAAAACGCTAATCTCACTGTGGAAGATGTATTAAAATCCGAAATATATTCTGATCCCGTTACTGAGTTAATGGTTGCTCAACCCTGTGATAGTGTAGCCGCTATTTTATTAGCTCCTGAAAGACAAGCTTTAAAAATTACAGAAAATCCTGTTTGGATTACAGGAGTAGGATATAGTCAGGAAAAATACTATCTTGGAGAGAGGGATCTTTCAATAAGTAAATCAATGGAAATTGCTGGAAAAACTGCCCTAGGAGCTGCGGGGATTAAAGACCCAAAAAACGAAATTGATGTCGCTGAATTATTTGAAGCTTATGCTCATGAGGAATTAATTTTAGCAGAAGCACTTGGTTTAGCTGAAAAAGGAAAAGCGACAAAGCTTAATTCTGAAATTGACGGCGATTTAGCAATAAATCCTTCTGGAGGTGCTTTGGGAGGAAATCCTCCTTGTGCAACAGGAATAATTAGAATAATTGAAGCTGCAAAACAACTTCGAGGGGAAGCGAATGGGTATCAAGTTAAGGGAGCAAAAAAGGCAATTGCTTCAGGACAAATAGGAATGTGTGCCCAAAATAATATACTTTTTGTATTGGAGGGGAGTGATTAAAATGGGTAGACAAGTAGCTATAGTTTCAGCTGGTTTTTGTGAGCATTCTTCAAAAAGATCTGATGTAAGTATGCCGGAATTAGTAAATGAAGCAGTTATGGATTGCTTTAAGAAAGTTCCTAGCATTAGTTTAAAAGATGTAGATGCGTTTGTAACTGGAAACATGCCTGCCTTTGAGGGTGCTAATATACCTGAATTGTGGAGTACTGATTGGATGGGTGCAAGAGATAAACCAGTAATGCGAGTAACTACTGGAGGGACTACAGGTGGTACTGTTGCCATTGCTGGCTATTATAATGTTACAGCAGGCTTACCCGGTATTGATACAGTGTTAGCAATAGCATATGAACAACAATCGCAAGGTGACACCAGTGTTGGTTTAGCAAGCGTAGCATATGGAGAGATATCGATTCTTAATACATTAGGAATAGATTATGACCAACTTTCACGTATATTATCAGCGGGGGCTGCAATAGGAGTAGCAGCCTATCAAGCAACAAATTATATGAGCAAAGCAAGAATAACTGAAGAGGATCTAGCTCGTGTTGTTGTACATAATAGAAGAATGGCTGCTAAAAATTGGTGGGCTCACTTAAGAATGCCTGATCTTACGATTGAAGAAGTTTTAGACACTCCATATGTGCAATATCCATTACGCTATGGTATGCTTTGTCCGGCATCGGATGGCGCATGTGCAATGTTGTTCACTACCGAAGAAAAAGCGAAAGACATGTGTGATATCCCCGTTTATGTGAATGGAGTAGCAAGCGTAGCAAATGAATCTGCCGTTCTTGGATATGATGGAAGCGGTTCAGCGCAAACAGATCCCTCTGATCAAATAGGTGCTATGAGATCTTCTGAGCTTGCCTATTCTCAAGCAGGGATTTCGTTTCCACGCAAAGAAATCGACTATGCTGAGGTTTACTCTCCGTTTCCAAATCAAGAACTCATGTGGTTAGAGAAGTTAGGATTATTTGAAGAAACAACAGCGCCACAAATGTATAAAAATGGCACTACCGCATTAAATGGTGATTTGCCAGTCAATTGTTCTGGTGGAGTGAATTCTACTAATGCAATTGGTGCATCTGCGATGGAAAGACCCGCTGTAGCTGCATTACAAATAATGGGAAAGGCAGACAATCAAGTACCTAAAACAGTTCATACATCCATCGGTCATGGATGGGGTGGGAGTTTGAATCTTTGCACCCTCATGGTAATGTCAGACGAACCAAAAAGAAAATGGAGGTGAATCTAAAAAATGTCAAAATTAACCCAAAGAAAATCTTTAGATTATATTAAGAAGGATTATGTAAGAACTCGTACTATGCCTGGAAGCTGGTATCTTTCAAGTTATAAATTTAAATTTAATATTACTCATGTGCAACCGATGTTAGAAAAGTTAAAAGAAAAGAAACTCATCGCAAATCAATGTTCAGGATGTAATAGGGTTTTCTTTCCTCCCAGACTTGTCTGCGGTCAATGTTTAGTTAAGCCAGATAGATGGGTAGATATTAGAGATACCGCCCGGGTTGCTACTTATGCTATTGCATATCTTAAGAATCCAGACACTGGAGAGGTTGAAGAGAAACCTATGATTTTAGTTCGCCATGATGGTGCCGATACGTGTTCCATAGCAGAATTAGCACCTGGCGTTAATGTTAAAGACACCTATATTGGAATGCCGATTAAAGCACATTGGAGAGAGAATGCTACCGGGGGATTAATGGATATAGAGTATTATGATCCTATAGAGGATGACGCGAAAGACGTCAAATAAATATAAAATTTCTAAATTTCTTTTTTTATCCTTGTTCAATATCTATATTTTTTTCAGAAATTTTAAACCCAAAAATAGAAATAGTTATAAATAAAAACTACAAACAGATATTATTAGAATCTCTAAAAGTAATAGATTTAATTTAGGGAAAGAAAGATAATGACAGAAGAAATAAATTTCGAGGAATTGATAAAGATTAGGGAATCTATGTCCGAAAAGGATGAATATATGCACGATTTTAGCAAACTATTAGGTAAATTCCCACGCTACCATAACGAAAGTTGGTACTTTAATTTTATTGATCGACCAAATAAGGTATATTTTGTTACTAGAATAAGTCTAAACATGGATAAGAATAAATCTCGGATTATTAATGTACTATTAATTGTGGACGATAAAGACTATCCTTACTACAATGAAGTTACGTTTGAAAAAATGCCAACTAACTGGGAATTTGATAAAAAATTAAAATATTATTGCCTAAAACCTATGAAAAAATGGAGAGTTACATACGAAGATAAAAAAATTAATTTAGATATTATATTTGAAGAAAGATTTCCAGTATTCAATTTAGCAGAAGTTGAAGATCCCAAAATTACTCTTGAGAGGATGGGAGGAGTAGAATTCCTAAAAGTAGCTGCACAGGAGCATTATGAGCAATCTATGATAGCAACGGGTACATTGGATTTGAAGAAAAGAGGTGAAGTTTATGAAACACGAAATATTAAGGGATTTGGATATCGCGACCACAGCTGGGGAATTAGAAAATGGGTTCATATTGATGGATGGAATTGGGTTTCTGCCCAATTCGAAGATGAGACAATTAGTCTTGCTAAAACAGACCTCTTAGGAAAATCGCCTCAAATGGGAGCAATTCATTCTAAAGGAAAAGAGTTCATTTTAATAGATAAAGTTGAAATAAACACAAAAACAATAGAAGATGGAAAGACCCCTATTTCTTCAACATTTATCTTAACTGATAGAAACGGTAATAAAAGAATATTAGAATCAAAAACTATATTTTCAAAACATATGCTTCTTCCATCCAGAACAGGTTCAACAGAAATTTTTGAACAAGTAGCGGTATTTACATCCGACGAGAAAGAAGGGGATGGTATATCGGAGTATTTAATCTCAACAAGAGATTAATCCTGCAAAAAATAATAAAACGGATCGGTTTTTTGGATTTTTCTACCCCTCATTAATCGCTTTATAAAGGGATGCCCCCCATTCCATTTTTTCAAGTGCTCAATATAGCCCGTTATTTTTTCTTTATCCAATAGATCCGTTTTAAAAGGTTTACCAGTTGCATAGTCATTGGCCCACGTCCAATCAAAGTTGTTTTCTATTCCCGCATAACTGGCACATAATGCCATGGCGCTATTTGCATAATTACTGGTACCAAGCATTAACTTTTTAGTAAAGTCCCACTTGGAATAATCAACATATAATTCCTTAGTGCCACTTTTAGCAAATTCGCTTAATTCATCTAAAACATTGAGCGGTAGCGGTATTAATTTACCCATATTGTCTGGATAACGTAGTTCTTTCGGATGAATTTGTTCTTTTGTCCAAATTCCCATTGATGTTATATTAAAATGCCACTCAGCAGGATCGGCGAATAATGTTCCCCAATCGTTAAATTCTATTTTATTCATGTTCTTAAGTGTCATTCCGAATATTACATTTGGAATTGGTGATGGTTTAGTAATTTTTTGCCATATAAAATCAGAAAAGTTTGTCCCAAAAATCTTTTTATCGGTATAGAGAAACTGAAATTCTTTGAATATTAAAACGTCAGGGTCATTTTCGAAATAATACGGACCATGTTCAGCGATTCCAGCTCTACATTCCCCTTGAAAAAGAAAATTAAAGATTGTTAAATGTGCAATTGTCTGTCTAAGCCTATTAATGAGATCTCTATTATGATTTATTGGGATCATTTGATCACTCAAGTTATTAATATAATCATCAGAAAGGAACACAATTTGTTTATTTTTTGCGGTTAAAGCTCCATCATTGCGATAATTGGGACTCAATCTTCTCCAAAAATCAAGTATGAATTTTAATTCTTTTTTTTTAGTTTCAGGTTCAATAATTATATTGTGGTCGCTAGAAGTTTTTTTATGAATATTATCATTGATAGTATTACCTCGACCCTGTAAATACAACATCGCAATGGAATAAAAAGCTAGCTGATTTAACGGTGAACATATTGTTTTCGACCTTTTGGCAATATCTTCTGGTGATATTTTACTCGCTACTTTTTTCAAGATATTATATTGATATGATTGGTCATACAAAATATAACAAGCCACATTAATATAATGGTTAACAGGAAAAATTTTAGTTTCCACACTTGCGCTTCGAAGCACAATATTATCAATCATGCTTTTAGAGAACAATGAAATTAGTTCATTGGTTTCTTCATCACTAAGATCCCCTAACATTTAGCCATCTCACCGAAATTCGAAAAATTTATAAATTTAATGTTAATTTGTTTCTAGTATTTAATAATTTAATGTTTCAATTTTCACCTTTTTTCTGAAATCATATAACTAAAAAATATTGTTAAAATTTTAAAATCATAAACTAGATATTAAATTTATGGAAAGCGAATCAAAAAAATATCTAGAATTTGTTAGAAGTCGCAGAAGCATTCGGCATTTTGTATTTTCCAAGATATATAAGGATACTATTCTCGAAATTTTAGAGTTCGGTCGTTGGGCTCCTTCAGGCATGAATAACCAACCCTGGAGAGTTAATGTAGTTATCCATGAGAAAGTTAAAGATATGTTGAAAGCCCATACCAAATATGGTAACATTATTGAGAGTGCTTATGTAAATTTAGTAGTTTTTCTAGATAAGGAGAAATCCTACGATAGGGTAAAAGATATTCAAGGTATTGGTGCGTTCATGCAAAATTTGTTATTAGGAGTACATGCTCAACCTAATTTAGGTGCAGTATGGCTCGGAGAAATACTAAACCAAAAAGAAAAAGTGAACGAGTTATTTAAGTTAGATCCAGAGCGATACGAATTAATGGGTGTTATTGCCATCGGTGAAATTGATGAGACCATAGTACAAAGCAGTGAAAAAACAAGAGAAAGAAGACCCGTTGATGATTTCGTAGAATGGTATTAATCCTGCATTATAATTATCTTATTTTTCTTACATCTGCTAATTTACTAAGAAATCACAGTGAAAAAATTTATATTCACAAGAATACTTATTTTTTAAATATGGAAATCCAGATTTCAAATTTTTTAGAGTTAATTAAGAGCAGAAAAAGTGTAAGGAATTTTATATTTAAAAAATTAACCCAACAAGCAATTAAAGAGATTTTAGAATGCGGTTTTGCCTTAGATGAGAATATTAATCAGCCATATAGGGTAAATGTCGTCACCCATCCAACGGTGAAAATGATGTTGGCCGAAATAATGACCCAATATGCAGATATTTATGAAACAGCTTCCTGTTATTTGGTTGTTTTTTTGGACTTAGGAAGAAGTGTTAACAGAGAAAGCGATATTTTAGCTATAGGTGCATTTGTAGAAAATATACTTCTAGCTGTTCATGCTATGCCAGATTTAGGAGCAGTATGGCTAAGAATTGATACGGATAAAAAAGAAAAAATAAACCAGATATTCAAGTTAAGTGATGAGAAGTATGAATTGATGGGTGTTATTGCGATTGGTGCAATTAATGAGGAAATAGAATCCCATAAAAGTGGAAGACAAGGAAAAAAGAGATCTGTTGAAGGATTTACAGATTGGTTTTAAATTTTTCAAGAAAGAATAATAAAAAAAAAATGTTATTATTTTAAAGAACGGGGTTTTATCCAATCTGGCAGAACAAAGCCGAAATAAAATTCAATTGCGCTTGAAATTAAAATGATTCTTA
>JBHLNT010000173.1:0-8947 GCA_048941265.1 Promethearchaeota archaeon | reverse complement strand
GTAGGGAAGAACACACTTATTTCTAAATATTTGAATGGTTTTCATTTGGAGGATTTGAAATTAACCATTGGCGTGGATTTCTATACAAAGGACGTTGTAGTAGATGGCCAAAAAATTACATTGAAAATTTGGGTTATGACACGTGAAGAACGGTTTCGATTTCTCTTATCACGATATTGTATGGGTACGAACGGAACACTCATCCTATATGATATTACAAATCGTAACACTTTAGAGCACATAACAGAATGGACTCAGATACTTAGAAAACAGGTTGGAGATATACCTATCATTTTAATAGGAACAAAACTCGATTTAGAGGAATCACGATTAGTCTCAAGAGAAGAAGCAATTTCTCTTGCAAAATCAGAAAGGATGGATGAATACATGGAGTGCAGCACGAAAACAGGAGAAAATATTGAAAAGGTATTTGATATCCTCACAAGACTAATGCTCCAAAAACCATACAATATAAAGTATTCTTAAATTTTGAGAAAATTTCTTTCTAAAGCCTCTTCGCAATAATTTTAATTTAAAACCTCTAAACTTAAAAACGATTTTAAACTAGCATTCATAATTCTGGAGTGGGTATTTAGGATATCATTTAAATGCAAATAATCAATCATTTAGCGGAAGTTTTATCTAAAGAAATTAATATCTCAGCAACCGCTTCAAGAGGATTAATTAAGTTAGCTATCAAAGATGAGATCGGTCCGTTTGTGCCCTTAAATACATTAGGATTAAAGGACTACCAATCTACAATCCGCAATTCTCTTAAGATAAGGCTTCAAAACTTAAATGTTGAGACTTTTGAAGAAATTATCAGGCTCTTATTAAATGAGTTGATAATGCATCAATCCTTAATATTAATGGAGACCATATAAAAAGGGTAGAGAAATATGCTAATGCAGGTTATTGAATTTGTGGATATTTCCTTGAATTTGGTTTGGATAGTCTTACAACTAATAGTTGGCGCTTTCCTTTCCTATAAAATGTTTAAGACTAAACAATATAATTTAATTCCTTTAATTTTGTTTTTTGTAATTAATAGTGTGAGATTATTTGTTTATCAATTTACTCCTTATTTAATTATTTATTTGATACTGATTCAATTTCCGAATATTTTGCTTCTAATTTTTATTAAAACAACCTTTTTTAAGGACAAGAAGAGTCCATTTAAATTTTTTCTGATAATCTTGATTATTGTTAGAACTATAGATTTACTCATTAGATTACAATATGGGATTACCATTCCAATGAGGTATCCGTTAAGATCATCTCATTTAATCTTTTATTATTACATTCTTTTTTCAATAACAATCGCGTTTTTACTTTCTCATTTATGGCTTGGGCTTGTCTCAATTAGATATTATAAATCAATCCAATCAATAAATATTGAACCCTGGATAAAAAAAAGATATCAAATTATCGGAATTGCGTCTATTACGTATAGCTTAAGTATATTTTTGTATTATTTCTTTCCTTATGATGAAGCAATAAAATTGACGATAACTCATCAGAATCCCTTTATTTCTCTCCTAATCTTGCTGATTACAGGTTTCACCATTTTTTATTCATTATGCATGTTTTTTGCGTGGGTGATGCCCAATAGGCTAAAGTCGCATTTTAATAAAGATTTCCAATCAATTAGCGACAAGGAATTCGAAGAAAATGAATTATTAGAGCTGATTAAAAAAGAGCTTAATAATAAATAATTTTATGCTTATTATCAATTTTGTAGTTTTTATTAAGCTAAGGTATATATATAAGGTCGTTCTAAAGATATTAATTATAAAAAACAATTAATATAAAGTTAATAACAGGTGAATTAGTGAAATGGGAGCTGGATCTGTAAAGGTTCAAGGTAAAAAATTTAATGTGAAAAAAGATCTTGGAATGTTAAGATTAGAAATAAACAACATGAATATAAAAGATTTTTCTGACGTTAAGGGGCTTGAAAAGCTGAAAAATCTTGAGGCATTAAACTTATCAAATAATGAAATCTTAGAGACTAGCGGGCTGGATGTATTATCTAACCTCAAGCAGTTATTTCTTAACAATAACAAGATTACCGAACTTAAGGGGTTGGATTCATTGACCAATGTTGATCGGATTTTTCTGACGGGAAATCAGATCACAGAAATCAAAGGTTTAGATAAATTAAGCAATTTGCAATGGTTAGAGCTCAATAAAAATAAAATTACGGAACTTAAAGGGTTGCAGAAAGTGACCACCCTTATCCGATTAGAGTTATCAGAGAATCAGATACCAGAAATCAAAGGCTTGGATACTTTGACCAATCTGAAAACGTTAATACTTAGTAGGAATCAAATCACAGAGATTAAGGGTTTGGACAAATTGACCGACCTAACCTTTTTACGCCTTGATCACAATAAAATATCGGAGATTAAAGGGCTGGATAAACTGACCAATCTTGAAAGTTTGTATCTGGATGCGAATCAGATTTCGGAGATCAAGGGTTTGGATGCGCTGACCAAGCTCGAAACTTTATATCTTGATACAAACCAAATAAAGGAAATTAAGGGACTCTCGCACCTTGGAAAACTCAAACTTCTATTCCTTGGTTTCAATCCCATTGAAGGCGATTTTGAAAAGGATATGATGGGTGAAGAAAACATTAGAAAATTCTTAAAGTCCTACACAAAGTAGGAGTTTTTTTTCTTAATTTTCATGTGAGAATTTTGACACCTATGTAAGATTTAAATACCTATATTTTTATATATTCCTATAATTAAGGCGTAAAAAACTCAATTAAAATATTCAGAGGTATATAAAAATCGTAATCCAATCAGTTTCAGAAGAAAATCCACCTAAAAAACCGCATGAAGTTGGGAATGTGGTAATTTGTAAAAAAGATTTTGAAACCTACAAAAAGTTCCTTAAAAATCCACAGGTAAATGATAATAAATTTGATGCCAATAACATATTCAGAGAACTTGGCGTTGATAATGCCTTCAATGAATTTCACGATACGTTTTCCAGTCATCTTAAGAATTTAATAAAAAAAGGGAAGGAAAATCTCGCATTTACACAGTTTCTTGGATCGTTTCCCACATGCTTGCCGAATAGAACCTATCTTAGAAATCTACTTAACACGTTCAAGGATTTTTAGTCTGAGCTTAACTTGCCCCGCATTTGTCTTTTTCAGATTTTTCCGATTTTTATTCCAATTTAATTTAATATTAACATATTCTTCTCTATTAAAGAAAAAATCCAGCTTTGTGAATTAAAGTAAATAAAATATGTTAAATGACGTTAAGGAATAAAAAAATGATCTCTGAAGTTCGTTATATTAACATGAAAGAGTATTTTATAAGTTAATCTTTAAAAATGTAAATTTGAGTAGATTTTTAAGAAAAAAAAAAATTGATGAAAAATGGCAGAAAATCAAGAATGTTTAGGAACAAATATCTTATCTATTCAAAATAAAATTTTTAATGCAAAACATTATTTCGACAAGATATCTCAATATTCATATGAAAATATCGAGTCTAATAAGTGGTATCCAATGAAACAGTTTACCTTATTAGTGGATCTATATGAAGCTCAAATGGGGCCGTTAATATTGAAAAATGTAGGATCTGGAATTATTCCAGAAATGTTAGAAGCGGGAGTGATGCCAAAAATACCACCCCAAGAATTTTTAAAAAGTTTATCAAACGTATATCACAGTGCAAACCGAGGAAGTGATATCGGAGACTGGAAAGTTTTAAAAGAAGAACCTAATCATATAATTATGGAAAACTCTACTATGCATAACTGTAAATTGGAAGAAGGGGTAGTCCTTGGTGGAATCGAGGCATTGGGTGGTAATAATCCTAAAATTTTACAAAGAACTTGTGTTAAAAAAGGAGATCCCTTTTGTACTTTTGATATCTTCTGGCAGTAACTTGCTCTGTTCAAAAATTTTTAATCAGAGCTTATTTTACCATCTTTTTTTTTTCTGAAATATCTTTCAAATTAAAAGAATTTTAAACAAGATATAGGGAAAAAAAAAGGGGATATCCCCCAAGAATTTAAAATTTTTGGTATTTTTGCTAATTATTCTGGCACTTTCAGTCCTACAGAGGATAAAGCTTCTCCCATTGAAGCCATAATATCTATTTGCCCGTTTAATCCCTCGACCTCTGAATACATCTCAAGCATATCAGTCGCTTGAGCGATAGCCGCTTCAAGTTGCCCTTCTTTAATTTCGGCAATTGTGATACCCTTAATTCCATCCTTTGTTCTCATTAAAGCTCCTGATAAAATATTCTTTCCTACATATTTATCTCCACTCACTTTTTTTATAACTTCTAAGGCTTTCAACCCCACTTCTCTACCTTTATGAGGTGGAAACCATATCGTTAATACAACATAAGGCATCCTTTTCTATTCACCTTCTATATTCTTTCTTTATAAAATTGGATTTCATGGTAAATTAAATATATTATCCACGATAATTTAAACTTTTACTTTTTTGTAATTTGTTCGGGAATTTTTATTAGAATTGAATTAAGTTCAATTATTACTTTAAATTACCGTTATCACCTTATAATTTCGTTGTTGTTTGGACCAGTAAAGAGTTTTTTACTAAGGCTAATCATAAATCAGAATATATTGGTTTTGATGTAAATAGAGTGTTTTCATTAATATTGGAACGTCAATACTTCATGAATAATGTGAAATGATCCTTACAGAAGTTAAGGTAGTTGTTGTTTTTATTGGAATTATAGTAAAATTAAGAAAAAGATAATATAATCTTATAACTAAGTATTGTTTATTTAATACAAAACAATTAAATTTATAACATTATACCCTACTCTAAACATAGAATAGTGCGATTATCATGAAACCAGAAGATCACATAAAACGATATAAACAAATGCGAATTACACTTAATGAATTATTAGCAAAACCAATTCAAGAGCGTGACCACGCATCAATAGTAATAATTGCCCATTGGGCATCATATCATTTAATATCGACGATTATTGATCAGTTAGCAATACCAGACCAATTAAAACATCGGAATCATAGAGGAATTAAACAAACCTTGAAAAATGCACAATTACAAGGGATTATTGGCAAAGATGTTGAAAATCTATTAAATTTATATAATTTGTTAGAAATGAATTTTACAGTAAAATTTCAATATGGTAGTGTCGATCGTGTTCCAGATTATAAGGAATTATCTCGAATTTTAAAGGAATTGGAAATTATTTGTAAAAATGTGACGGAAAAGGTGCAATAAGAGTTTGCAAAATGAATCTGATTTGAATCTCCCATTTGTCGAAATCGATTTAAAACCAATTAAGAAAATTGCAGAAAAAATTGGTGAAAAATATTCATCTATTATTTCAATCTATTTATTCGGGAGTGTAGCTCGTGGGAATGCCAATAAAAAGAGTGATATTGACCTATTTATCTTAATAGAGGGTAATCCAACCGAAATTTTTTTAAAATTATCTAACGATAAGGAATATAAGGAGTTAGAAAACTGGGCTTTTAATGTAGTAGAAGGTGGCCTTAGTCCACTCCTCTGCGATAAAAAAGAATTAATTAATGACTTCGATACTTTACTCGATAAAATTTTAAAAGAAGGCCTTTGTCTATACGGTACTAATCTCAATATGGTTTTAAGCCAAATTCCTAGAAAAAGAAGAAATAATAAATCTTTATTGCTTGAAATTGTAAGATCTTTATAAAAGAATAATTTAAGAAAATTTTGGTTTAACTTCTTTTATAAGAGGTAATATCTTCTCAATTATGCTTCTATTCATAAATCATCCTCATTATTAATATTATTTTCAATAATAAATGCTCTAATAGACTAAAATAATTATTATACCGTAATCTAAGATTAAACTATTTAATTTTTTCATTTAAGAATTTTTGTTCAGAATTGAATTAAGTTAAATTATTACTTTAAATTACCGTTATTGTATGGTTGTAAACATCGTTAAACACGAAAATGACAAAATACTAGAATGGAAGTGGGCATCCGATAATGAATTAATCCCTACTCCCTTTTTTACCTCCGTGTATTTTATCGATGGTATCCTCATTGATTCTGGAGCGCCTGCAAGTGAGAACAATTTTCGAGACTTTATCCTCTCTTTATTAGAATCCAATCAAATTAAATTGTGTGTTTTAACCCATACTCATGAGGATCATTGTGGAGGTGCGTATATTCTCCAAAAAGAATTTGATATTCCAATTTACGCGCATAAAGATGCGATTGAGAAATTAAAAAAGGAATATTATTATCCGCAATATCGCCAAATGGCATGGGGCGAGAAAAGGCTAGCTGTAAATGCTGAGAAGATCCCAAACTTCATCACATCTAATTCCGGAAAATTCAACTTTGAAATGTTTCCGATGCCAGGTCATGCTCCGGAACAGGTAGCATTAATTGAGAAAAATCAACAATGGGTCTTTGCCACTGACGCCATCCAACCAAAATATATAATGTTGTTTGGTGCCGCAAGTGATATTCAAGAAGATATCGCGAGTATATATCACTCTATAAAGAGACTCTACGAATATACTGAAGGGATGGATGATTTAAAATTCTTTCTTAGCGGTTCGGGGGTATATGAGGATCGGAGATTTCTAAAAGAAAGATTGAATGAGATTAAAACTCTGCATCGAGAAGTCCATCAAATATATAATGATGAATCTAAGAATTATGAAGATGAGCAAAAAATCTTACGAAAAGTGTTAAAAAGAAAGTTCAAAAGAGAGACTGCTGTTGGAAATTTAACTCAAGGAGACTTGTCTATTATGAATCTCATCAAATCTTTATTAAAATGGCCTTTATCGAATTAAGAATTTTATAATATAAATTGTTAAATAACTTACTCTCTTATATACTAATTATTAGGATTCAATTGCTAAATAATAGCAGAGTGCATATCGTTTAAAAATGAATGATAAAGCACGTCTAAATAATGTAAAATAAAAGGCTGATTCTTTTAAATGAAACTAAATGAGGTAAGAGTTAAAGATGTTTTTAAAAAGGATGCGGGAAAGGGCATAATAAGACTTGATCCTAAAGCAATGAAAAAATTAAACCTTCATCATAAAGATGTCATAGAAATCTCATATCCGAAGGAAAATACAAAAACTGTAGGAATTTTACATCATGGGAAAAAGAAAGATAAAGGAACTAATCAAATTAGGCTTGATCAAGCCTTCAGAATAAGCTTAGGAGTATCTATAGATGACATAGTATCAATAAAAAAAATAGAGGTTGTCCTAGCTGACAAAGTTACTTTCAAAGTCGCGAAAGATTCATCTCTCCCGAAAGATTCTCAGTGGTTAGCTAAAAAACTCGAAAATCAAATAATTTCCCCTAATGATACGGTAAATTTTTACGATTGGGGTCGCAAAATTAATCTTGAAGTAATTAACTTCACTCCTAAAGCAAATGCGGTTAGAATTCACTTGGATACAGAAATTATCTTATTAGAAATCGAAACCGAATATGACTAAAAAAGTATATGGCTCTCTTCTCGATTCGTAATTTTTTATTACTAAGTTTTTGTTTCTTTTAGAAGATTAATAGTGAAGATCTTCCTTGATTTCGCCGTTAGGGAGCATGTTATCTGGGTGGTATTGCCCACTTTCTTCTAATTGATATCTCACACAATCCTCATTTCCCACCAAACAGTACAGATTGACCCATTTCTCGTCTAATTTGCCCTGATCCACAAAATACTTGATTGGACACACTGGATACCATTTACATGTTCTTATTTTGTCTTTCAAATTTTACATTTGCTCCTCAATCTTAATTAGCCAAAATCAAGCAACCAAAAATATTTTTTCCCGAGGATAATAATAATTCTAAACTTAAAAAGACCTTTATTGGGTTTCCTTCCAGAAATCTATCATTTTCAGCAGAGAGATCTTCACTCATCCTAAAATATCTTTAGGATTAGTTTTTTGCTGAAGAGTTAAGCTGTAAATCTCTCTTAATTCTTTATTATTCCCGGCTAAAGAGAGAAGCTCATCGAATAATTCAATTGCTTTCTCTTTATTTCCAATCCTGCGATTTATCTCTCCCATTAGATATTTTGTCGAAATTTTTTGATCATTAGGGACCTGATTCTTTTCGAAAGCGCTATAAAAATATCTTAAAGCAATTTCGCCAAATTTTTTTATATCTCCGGGATCATCTGCCCACCAATAGGGTTCAATCCAATTATTCGCGAGAGTAAAATCATCCACATGCACAATTCCTAATTCATTCGCAATTTGTAAACATATCATAGCCCTTTCCAACTTCATTGATAAAATCTTATTGTCTAAAAGCCCTAATTCATCCATTTTTTGTTTTATTTCTGTTTTATGTTTATCAAAATCCATCTCAAAGACGCTTTTAGGCGCACAAAATCCGCAATGAGGGCAGAGATGGTAGAAATAATACACAGGGTTAAAACCCCAGTAATTTGGTCGAAAGTCCGTTCTTTTGCTCGCATAGCCACAACTCCCAATTTCACTACTCTCAAAGGTTTTATCGCACACGGCACATTGTAGTTCAATTGGATATAAGGTCGTCACAAGAAGAAAAAGAAACTTCTCTTATTTAAAAGTGATGTATAAACAAATTTCAAGTTTTTTGAAAATGTGAGGCATGACGAATCATTTTTTCTCTTTAGAAGTTGCTGATTCAAGAATTATTCTTAAATTACTAGAGGCCATTCTGGTTGTATGCAGAATTAATCTTCAAAAGTCTGACAAAAATATGGAAACCATTATAAACAAAAAAACTTTTTTTTTATTGAGGTTCGAGCTTCAAAAGCTTTTCTCAAATAAAATTAATTTTAGATTTAAAATAAAAATAATTTTGGTGAAATCAAAATGAAACCTATAAAAATCAATAATTGTATTATAATATCTTTTTCTCTAATTTTCAGTTTTCTAATCGCCAGCGTTGCCA
>JBHLNT010000172.1:0-9089 GCA_048941265.1 Promethearchaeota archaeon | reverse complement strand
ACTAGACAGTAAATTCAATGTCAAAAAGAATATTCAAAAAAAAAAAAAAAATTTCAAAAAAATTTTTTTGTTTTTAAATTTGAATAGTTTTAATCACTAAAATCACCTACGCCTCTAAGAGTGTTGGTATTCCCTTTTTCAAGCTCTTCAAATATATAGAGTGTACGCTCCCAGATGTGATCTAACACGCTTTTAACTTTTTCTAAGTCTTCTTTATTTTGAAATTTCAATTTAATGTTTCGTGCATTATTATCTATTTCAATTTCTATAGAGACATCCTCAATTAATCCACCTAAAATGCGGAGCATATCTTTAACTTCATGTGGTTCGGCTAATATATCGCTCTTTTGTACTTCTTTCTTAACAATTAATAAAATTAATAGGGTCTCTTCATCTACACTTACTTCAAGAGATGCTTCTAATCTGCTTTTTACCATTTCCAATATTTCTTCCATTTTTTATTCCTCTTTTTTTACATTAACAATTCTATATTCATTTTATTATTAAACATTATAATTTATTGGTTTATTTTTTGATAATGAGAGGCAGACCAATATGAGAAGCATGATTTTTATTTCTATGAACTTTTATTGTTGGTTTGCCCTCTGCTGGGTACTTAGCAAAAGTATCTTTATCAATTCCAGCTATAGCAATTCGAATTTTATGTCCTTTTCGAATCAGAACTGATGTGGGGTACATACCAAATTTAATTTCCGCTATTTCGCCTGGTACTAATGGTTCCGCATCTTTTTTTTTGAATGAGTGATAAGGAACCATTATTTTATATGGAGAAACTTCACTTGATATTTTTCGGTGGATTACTCGAAGTTGTCCATCAGTTATATAAGTTATGTTCCCTTGTTCATCAACATCATCCAAATATACATGAATAGCTCCATCTTCATGAGTTGAATCAATATAAAGAGTAATAATAGGATGTCCCGTGATTTCCATATCCTTTTCAAGAGGTGAACTAGTATAGGTCAGCAATTTTTTTTCGGCTTTCGCCCGATTACTATAGTCTATTGGTTGTGCTAATAATGTCCACCATCGATTTAATCTACCTGTAGTGGCTGAAAAATTTATCTTGTAGCTATCTGCTCCCGATTCTATTAGAGGTATTGAAGTGCTCATTGTATTATTTTCAGAAAGATACCATATCTTTCTAGTATGTCCTTCTGGCGGCCATACATTAGTTTTTTTCCACTGCTCCTCGACCATAGTGTAATAATAAAGAGTTTTTCCTTGGATTCCATTTCCTTTTAAACATATATCAAAAAAGTTGACCCACGCATTTACTCGTTCCTTAGGTGTAGGTTTCACAGGGCGACCGGGAAAGAATTGATTTGCTGAAAATCGGAGTCCATGAGTCCAATCACCCAATATAGCAATCATAGGATTTTTTAAATTTATAAAGCGGGTTATTATCGCATCACAATAACCAGAATCAAGCCAGGAACACCACACTAAAATTGGAATGTTAGATTCTTCAATCTTATCTTTTCTAGGATATACACTAGCAGCATCAATTCCAGTGCCATCAGGTAATGTATCATCAGAATAATTCTTATCGTGAATCATTTCAAATACATATCGATTAGAAGCATGTTGCCGAATCGCTTCTTTTAATTGACTCATATCTTTGTCAGTTTCTATGGGTTTAACTCCCTTCATGAGAAGCCATCCATCTGGTAAAACATTTCTAAACATACTCGCATTATTATTATCTAGATTTCTTCCTAGAAAATCCCACAACTGTACGAAAGTATGATCGAACACTCCCCCTGGAAATGCAACGTCGGTATAAGCATCCCATAATCCATGTCCGGGCATGGAAGCTTTTAAAGCGGGGTGGTTGTTGACTATTAACATTTCGGCAGTAGTGCCTGTATAAGAAATACCATTAGTAACTACGTTCCCATCGGACCAAGGTTGTCTAATAATCCAATCAATAACGTCAGCTCCATCCTTTATCTCATCCTCAGCCCAAGGATGAGGTCTAGTCCCAAATGAAGCTCCTGTCCCTCTCACATCAATATAAACAATGGCATAACCTCGACTGGTAAATATTTCAGGAGTAGGCATGTTAGGGAAAGTTTCGTCTAAAACCCATCTAAATGGGATCCTAAGTTCGGCAGCCCTCCAATAACGTGTTTGGTATATTAGTGTAGGGATTTTCTCTCCAGATCCTAGCCCTTTTGGAATGCAAATTGTCGCAGCTATCTTCACACCATCCCTCATTGTGATATAAGTTGATGAAACAATATACCCATCATAAGGAAATCTTTCTGGTGGCTTTCCTAAAGCTTCAAAGGGATTATTCTCAGGACCAATTGATTTGACCATCGTGATTTCTCTCCTTTTTATTATAAATTTTATAATTAAATATTATTATTGCTATTAGTCTTTATAAATTTAAAAAAGCTTTAATTAAATACTTATATGAAGTTTAAAATGACTAAAGAGGTATTGTGAAGTATGTTGATAGGTTATGTTCAAACAGCCCCGATTTTTGGAGAAAAAAAGCAAAATTTTATGCAAATAGAGGATTTATTAAAAGATAAGAAAGCAGATCTTATCGTTTTACCGGAGCTCTTCGCAACAGGTTATACATTTATCTCCAAAGATGAGGCAGTAAATCTTGCTGAAAATATAGATGGTATAACTTCTAAATTCTTGAAAAAAATTGCAAATCTCACAAATGCTATTATAGTTGGTGGATTTGCTGAAAAAGATGGCAATAAAATTTACAATTCTGCTATGCTCGTTTCGAAAACTGAAGTTATTGGTGTTTACCGGAAAATTCATTTGTATTATAAAGAAAAATTATGGTTTTCTCCGGGTGATAAGAAATTAAAAGTCTATGAAATTAACAATTTTAAAGTTGGAATGATGATTTGCTTTGATTGGATATTTCCTGAAACCACTCGTTCCCTTGCGCTATTAGGTGCAGATATTATTGCCCATTCTGCTAATTTAGTGCTATCTTTTTGCCAAAAAGCTATGGTTACTAGATGTTTAGAGAATAGGGTTTTTGCTATTACTTCAAATAGAATTGGTAATGAAATAAGGGGAGAAGATAATTTCAATTTCACTGGATGTAGCCAAATTACATCCTATAATGGAGAAGTCCTCTCATCAGCCCCAGCTGATAAAATATATGTTGATTTCATTGAAATTCAACTAGAAAAAGCTAGAAATAAAAACTTAAATGAATTTAATGAATTATTTACAGATCGAAAGCCAAAATATTATTATATTTAATTTATAAAAAAAGCATAGCTAATGTTACTCTATAACTTTATATAATTCTAAATAAACCAGAAATTGATTCTAGATATGGAGTGTGCGAGAAAAAAAGTTACCCTTGGAACAAAGGAATGGGCATCTTCAAATATTAATTTAATTTCAGGGTGTTCACATGATTGTCGCTATTGTTATGCCCGTAAAATGGCAATTAGATTTAAAAGAAAGACCAAAGAATCATGGAAAACAATGGAATTAAATGAAGATAAGTTATCTTTAAATTTTAAAAAACGAAAAGGTCGAATTATGTTTCCAAGTTCCCATGATATTACTCCTGAATTCAAAGAGGAATGCTTCTTGATATTAAAGAAAATACTTGATGCCGGAAATTCAATTTTAATTACCACTAAACCTCACTTTGATGTAATAAAAGATATTTGTAAAAAATTTGAACAGTATAAAGATGTAATACAATTTCGATTCACAATTACGTCAATCAATAATAAAACACTAAAGTTCTGGGAGCCGGGGGCACCAAATTTTGAAGAACGGCTAAATTCACTACGATATGCCAATTCTCTGAATTACAAAACAAGTGTTTCAATAGAACCCTTTCTTGATAAGGATCCAATCCCTTTAGTCAAAAAATTATATCCATATGTTTCAGAAACAATATGGATCGGAAAAATGAACTATATAAAAAGAAATTATAATTCAATTCAAGAATTAGATTTTTATAATGAGATAAGGGAGAATTATAAAATTCAAAATATCCTAAGAATTATATTTCAACTTAGAAGATATAAAAAAATCCGTTATAAGGATAGTATAGCAAAATTAAATCTAGAAATTCCCTCTATTCAAGCACCTATTTTAAGATTTTCACGTTAAGAACCTGATAAGATGCTTTTATCTATATCTAACTTTTTTAAAGTTTTAAATATTCGGTAAAGTTTTTTAGGAGGGTTTAGATATTGTATTATAATTCTTAATTAGTATAAATAAGCAAATCCTATTATTATGAGTTGATAAAGGAGTATGTATGATAAACCGATGAAAATCGGCAATATAGAAATTAAAAATCGCTTTGTAAGGTCTGCCACTTATGAGGGAATGGCGCACGAAGGATTAGTGACAGATAAGCATGTAGAATTATACAGAAACTTAGCTGAAGGAGGCGTAGGATTAATTATCACTGGATATGCGTATGTTCAGAAAAGTGGAATGGCTTTTGATGAGCAAACTGGTGCAGATAATGACGAATTGATACCTGGGTTGAGAAGAATCGCGAGCATAGTACACGAATATGGGGAAGACTGTAAGATTGCATTGCAATTAGTCCATTGCGGTCGACAGTCCCGCCCTCTAAAAAATACGCTTGCTCCATCTGCTGTCTTAGAAAAAGTGACCAATAAAATGCCAAAAGAAATGTCTAAAGAAGAAATAGCGGATACAATCGAAGCATTTGCTCAAGGAGTAAGGAGAGCTAAGGAAGCTGGTTTCGATGCCGTCCAACTCCATGGTGCCCATGGATATCTCATCAGCGAATTTTTTTCACCCTATACAAATAAAAGAACAGATGAATATGGAGGGAGTTTAGAAAATAGGTTTCGATTTGTTGAGGAAATCTTTAAAAGAAGTGTGGAATTGGTTGGCAAAGATTTTCCCATTTTAATAAAAATAAACGGCGATGATTTTTTAGATGGAGGAGTTACAATTGAAGAATCCAAGAAAATCGCAGCAAAACTTACACAATTAGGTTTTGCGGCAATTGAAGTCAGCGGTGGAATGTGGGAAACGGTTAAACGTAGTAAAAAGGAGCTTGGATGGAAACCTACTTTTATCCCCGAAAGCAGGATGTTCGTAGGAACTAAAAACGAGGTAGCTTATAACTTGCCCTTTGCAAAAGAAATTAAAAAAATCACTGATGTTCCTATAATTGTGGTTGGTGGCATCAATTCCCTTGACTTGGTGAAGCAAATTTTGAGTGAAAAAAGTGCGGATTTTGTTGCCTTTTGCAGACCTATGATTAGAGAACCTAACTTGCCAAATAGATGGTTAAAAGGAATTGGAAGCTCTGAAGTTGAATGTGTATATTGTAATGGTTGCTTATCGAGTGTAGCAACCACAGGCCTTAAATGTATTAAAAAAGAGGCAGATGTAAAAGAATAATTAATCAATTCTTAATTTTTTTTTAGAACTATTTCTTTGATTAAGGGATATATGGTTTATGCTCCCTTTCTCTTATTATATCTTTCAAATTTTATTTCTAATTTCTTAATATAATCCTTTTTAACAGGTTTTGATTCATCAAAAGGTGTCCCACATACCCAACATGCGTTTTCTGTATCACTTAAAGCATCAGAGCAATTTACACAATAATGAGTATCACACCCCGGGCATATATAATTAACTCTTGAAATTTTATTTTTACAGACTAAGCAGACTTTCCTTTCTTTTGAGATTGACACTTCTTCTTCAGTTACCTTCTGCGGTTTAGTAATGATTTTTATTAAATCAATTTCTTTCGCATTGGGATTTCTCTCGGATCTCATTTGAGTTTTTATAGAATATATTGTATATAGAACAAAAAAACTAACTAAAATTAAGAAAAATATTGCTGATGATGTTAAAATAACTGGAAATTCAAATATTATATGAATAAATACAAAAGAAATCTGTAATCCAATGATTAATGCTCCGAGATTTTTCCAATACTTCAAAGCATTGGAATATTTCTTCGGATCAATGATCGTTGGAGTTAAAATAGATAGAAAAGCACATATGCCTGCTATTGGTTCAATTATTAAAAAAATATTATTTCCCCGACCAGAGGGAATTGCTACTCTCAGACTTCCTGAAAATGTTATCAATATAATTCCTAATAAGATGAACGCCGTTACCGCTTTAAATTCAAGCCGAGACCATTTTGTATATAGAAGCAATAGGATTAAAAAACTGCTCAAATTAGTCATATATACGATTCCAATAAAAATTAAAAATAAATTAAAAGGTAAAAATGCAATTATAACAACGCCACTACAACTTAATATTGAAAGTACATATTTCGTATTCTTTAAAGCTTTTTCAATAGTAAAAAAACTGAATATGAATCCAGAAAAAATAGAACACATCCCAATTCTTATTAGAATTTCATACTGGAAATTTCGATTGTCATAATCCACATAGAAGGTATCATTCGTGTAAGTACCGGGTAAAAATGATAGACTTAACAAAAGTAATATCGCACCCAGAGCAAAACAAAAAAACATAGCAGAAAATCCGAATAATATTAGTTTCTCATCCTTATTGTCATTTTTCTTTCCCTTAACTAAATGTTGTATTCCGCATATAACGATAAGTAGATTTAGCATACCAGACAAGTATAGAAATACGGGATTCCAGACCACAACTTCTGTAATAATAAATCACCAATTTTATGATAAATTTTTTTATAAGTCTAATTATATTGCTATGCATATAACATGAAAATATGGAATTAATAAATTTAATTTAAACTAAAAGCCAATTGCCTTTTGTTAAAATAAATTTAAAACTAAGTATATATATTGTAAGTTTAATGTTAATACCAATTGAAAGTCTTAAAAGGAATTTTTCATGAGTAAATGGGAAGCATTAGATAGTAAACTAAATAAGTATCTTAGATTAGCTACATTTCCAGTAGCAATAAAATTAGTTGAAGACCCTAAAGCATTAGAGGATGTTGAGTTTTTAAAAAAACCGGATGAGAAAGTGGCATTATGTCAATTATTTAGTTATGCCAGATATTATGGTTGGACTATGGGATGTACTAAAGAGGATAATTTATGTCCGCTTGCAGAAATTGCAGTAGGTTTTGAAAGATCACATAGATTATTCGAAGAGGGTGCTTTTTTCGTAGGAAGATATAATGAAACTAAAGAAGCTGCCAAAAAAACAGCGGCATCAATGCCCAAAATATCGGATGGAAAATATAATGCAATAATTTCTGGTGCTTTAAATCGTGTAGACTTCGAACCCGATCTAATTTTAATTTGGGGTAATTCGGCACAAATTATGCGAATAATTCAGGGTTTTTTATGGAAACGAGGAGGTAGAGTTTTCATGTCCACTTTCTGCGACGGTGTTTGTGCCGATACTATTTCAAAAGCGATGTTAACAGGGGAATTGCAGGTGGCATTTCCTTGTCTTGGTGATCGGCGTTTCGGGATGGCAACCGATACCGATTTAATTGCTACGATCCCTTTTGGCATAATAGATGAAATAATAGATGGTATGGAAAAAACACATAAAGCGGGTACGAGGTATCCTATACCGTATCAACTTTCTACCCCAAAATTCTTTGTTAAATTGAAAAAACAATTAGATAAAGCAAGGAAAGAATAAAAATTTTCATTAAAAAATTTATTTTTTCCTTTGATTCAAAAGAGAAATTCTTTAAGTTTAATTTGAAAAGTTAATCTTAATTTATGATTTTTAACTTCTTTAAACAAACAATCAAATACAATCTGACAATTAAGCTGAAATCAAAAAATGAAAATTATTATAATTGGGTCCGGAATAGCAGGTTTGACAGCTGGAGCTTATCTGGCTTGTGAAGGGAATGAAGTAATAATATATGAGCAGTTTCCAAAAATTGGGGGTGTAACTGCTACTATCAAAGAAAAAGGATTTTCATGGGATCTTGGTCCTCTTCTCTTAGGAGGTATAGCGCCTCATGAAAGTTTAGGTAAAATACTTGCAGAATTAGGCTTAGCAGACAAAATAACGCTTATTTATGAAGATCGTGGACAATCATTCCCAGATTTTCAAGTGTGGCGTCAAGAAGAATATAAAGGGCCTTATTGGAGGAAGGACTATTTTAAAGAGTTATTTCCCGAAGATAGTGAGGGTTTAGATAAATATTATGAATTCTATGATAAATTGGTGGAACTTGGCTACTTAATGAATGAATTACCATTTTTAAAGGGATTAAAAGCCATCACAACCAAGTTAAAACTATTATTTAAATTCCTAAAGGTCAAAAAATTTGCTAAATGGAGCGCTGCTGAAGTGTTGGATTATTATTTCAAGAGTCCTAAGCTAAAAGCTGTTTTTACAGGAATATTAGCAGATATAGTGACAAAACCAAGCGAATTTCCAGGATTAGGTATACCTTTATTTAATATTGAAACGGCATTTGACAAAAGAATCCCCACAAAAACCAAATGGGGGATGTTGCCCGAATATCATTATATAAAGAATGGTTGTGGTGAATTAGTAAAAGCCTTTGCTACCTATATTACTGATCACGGTGGTAAAATTCAAACTAATAGTAAAGTTCAGAAGATTATAATTGAAAACAATCAAGCTAAAGGAGTTCAGCTCGAAAATGGAAATATTATAAATTGCGACTTAGTCATAGCAAGTGGAGGTATATTTAATACCTTTTTCAAGTTAGTGGGTAAAGAAAATTTACCTGAGGAATTAATACAACAAATTGAAAACAAAAAGCTGATGGAGTCTATTTTTATGGTACACTTAGGGATTGATTTTGATCCTTCGAAATTTCAAAGAGCAGCTCTATGTTATTATTACCTTACGTACGATATTGAAAAAGCAATCGGAGAAATGCGGGAGGGGATTTATCACGAAGGTAAAGATGGATTTTTAATTTATATTCCTTCAATGCATTCACCTGATATGGCTCCACCAGGTAAACATGCAGTCACAATTTACACGGTTGGTCCTCATGAGTTAAAAGAAGGTACCTGGGAAGAGAGAAGAGAAGAAATGGCAGATAAATTAATTATGGAAGCTGAAAAAATTATTCCTGGCTTATATGAAGGATCTGAGGTCAAAAT
>JBHLNT010000171.1:0-9112 GCA_048941265.1 Promethearchaeota archaeon | reverse complement strand
TTTCACCTTTAAATCTTACTGTTGCTGAACCCCATTTGGTATTGATTTTTTGTTCTCCACTTATATTATCGCATTTAATTTTAGCGGCTACCTATGATGGAGAGTATATTACTAGTACTTTTAATGGAATGGAGGCTTCTTGTAAAGAAGGAATTGTAAGAACGTATAAAACTAATCAATGTCAGGTTATCTGCCCTGGAATGGGAGATCGAGTATTAGGAGGTGTTCAAAATGATGAAATGTTATTTTCAATTCCTAAGAGTAAATTTAAGCTAATTCTTGATAATTTATTTAAAGCAGGTAGTAAACTTCCAACACGAGCTTTCGGAATTCCACATCTAAATGCTTCGCTCGGTCCAATTTCTATTTACGGGCAGCCTGTAGAAGCACCAGTTTGGCCATTTTTAAGAAAACGAATAAAAAAATGAAAAAAATATTATTAAAAAATATATTTTTAATCAGAAGGAAAAAAAATAAAACAAAAAGTGAAAAATAAAAATATGAAAATTTTAATTGCGTATCACTCAGACACTGGCAATACTAAAAAGATTGCGAGAAGCATGAAAGAAGGATTAGTTGAAGAAGGCGAAGATGTTACAATGCTACCTGCCAAAGAAGTTGATCCTACTATTTTAAAATCATATGATCTCGTCCTTTTAGGTTCTGGAATCTATGCTGGTGCGATTGGGAAAACTATGAAAAGTCTTATGAGCAAGGTCACCGAATTTGCTCCTAAATTTGCTTTTTTTAACACTCATGCTAGTCCAACTGCTTATCAAAAGGCTTTTAGTAGAATCGGTAAAAAAATTGAAAAAAATAATTCAGAAATTTTAGGCGAATTTGACTGTTTAGGAGAAAATATAGGGATCCCTAAACAAAAACAAAAAGAGATGTTATCTATGCTACCTGCTGAACAAAGAAAACAAGCTACAGAACATATGGAAAAAATTATAGGACGACCTAATGATGTAGATCTTAAAAGGGCCAAAGAATTTGCTAAATCTTTATTAAATAAATAAAAAAACAATATTTTTTTTCGTTAATATTGAAAAGAAATTTGAGAAAGCTATAAGGTCAAATTAAAAATATAAAATAGAAGTTTATCAGAAAACGGGTTAAGAATTATAACAAATAGTTAAGAATTATTATTTAATACTTTATTTTTTAAAATAATTGAGATTATCATTACCTTAACATAAAATCGGCTAAATTTAACCTGGAAAGTCAGCCTTTCCGCCCATCAGAGTTGTTGTTTCTTCAATCCAGGAAGACAATTCTTCATCAATTCGGCAGTAAGTTACAATCTTATCCAGATCCGAAAGTTGACTAAAACAGCACTCTATTATTACATCCCATCCCCCATAAATGGGAGTTCCATAGGTAATCTTCCAATCTTCCCCCTCCTCAGTAGATTTTAATCCTTTCAATTTATTAACTACAGCCCATTCTTTTCCAATAATTCTCATACGCATTAAAATATATCCACGATAATACATTTTCAAAACACCGAAAAATATATCAAATTTTAATATTATAATTTGTTTTGTTTTCTAATATTTAAGAGTTTTTAATAACGATTTATTTTTTTTGATAGCTATTATTATTAATATTGTTTAAAAGTTATCTCTAAGAAAGATGAAGTAGGATGAGTGATAAATATGGAAGACGATGAGATTAAAAAAATTCTATGGATTAACGGTCTAAAGAATGCAGTAGAATTTAATGGAAAACCCGATAAAAGAGCAGTGATGGGTAAACTCATGGCAGAGAAAAAAGAACTACGATCTCAAGCGAAAACTATTATTCCTCTTTTGGATCAAATTATAGAAGAAATAAATAAATTAAATCTAAAAGAACAGAAAGAGAAGTTATTGCAATTAGATCCTTCGGCTTTAGAGAAAAAAGAAGGTAAGGAGGAAATAAAGGAGCTTCCGGAGTTGCCTAACGCTGATAAATATGATAAAATTGTTATGAGACTTGCTCCTTATCCCAGTGGGGCATTACATATTGGAAATGCTAGAATGATTGTGTTGAATAATGAATACATAAAAAAACATAACGGTGAGCTGATTTTGTTCTACGATGATACAATTGGTAGTCCAAAATCATTAAGAGATAGTCCAAAGGCAAAATATGTGCTTCCTGAGGCATATGACTTAATAAAGGAAGGATTAGACTGGTTAGGAGTAGAAATCTCAAAAATTTATTATAAGAGTGATAGACTAGAAATCTTTTATGAATACTGTGAGAAATTGATTAAGGATAAGATGGCTTATGTGTGTTTCTGTGCCGCTAATGATTTTAGGGATAAATACAAAAAACTAAAAAAAAATTGTCCGCATAGAGAACAGACCATTAAGAAAAACATGGAAGAATGGAAAAATATGCTTAATGGGAAATATCATGAAACTGATGTAGTAGTGCGGTTAAAAACTGGAATGAATCAAAAAGATCCGGCATTAAGAGATCAAATCATAATGAGAATTTCAGAAGCAGAGCATCCGAGAGTTGGAAATAAATATACTGTATGGCCAATGCTCGAATTTTCCTGGGCTATAGATGATTATCTTATCGGTGTGACGCATATCCTTAGAGGTTCTGATTTAATTAAGGAAGATTTTATTGAAGATTTCATATGGGACCATTTCAAGTGGAAAAAAGCGGAATTCCTGCATTATGGAAGATTAAATTTTCCCGATATGAAATTAAGTAAAACTCAAGCAAGAAATAATATTCAAAAAGGGATCTATGACGGTTGGGATGATCCGAGAACTTGGAGTTTGCAATCTTTAGCGAAACGGGGTATCAGACCTGAGGCTTTAAAAGAAACATTATTAGATCTAGGGATGTCAATGACTGGTATTTCTTTTTCTGTGAATTGGTTATATTCTAAAAATCAGGACAGAATTGATGAAATATCAGACAGATACTTTTTTGTTGAAGATCCAGTTTTAATAGAGATTAAAAATGTTCCATTTAAAGAATATAAAGCGGAACCACTATTATTACCCTCAAATCCCAAGAAAGGAAAAAGAAAAATAGATGTTGTAATTAAAAACGAGATACTAAAGGTATTTATTGCACTTTCAGATGCAAAAAAATTGAAAAAAGAGCAAATCCTTCGCCTTAAGGACTTACTTAATATTAAAATTCTTGCTATGGATTTAAAAAATAACAAGATCCTAGCTGAATTTCACAGTTCAGAATTAAATCGAGCTTATTCAATAATTCAATGGGTGCCCGACGGAAAATTTGTAAAGGTTTCTATTTTAAAACCTGATGGATCATTTTCTAACGGTTATGGCGAAATAAATTTATTAAAAATTCCCCTTAATACAACTATCCAATTTGAAAGATATGGATTTGTAAATCCTATTAAATTAGAAAAAGAATTATTTTGCTATTTTACTCATTAGCTTGTTTTTCCTTTTTATGCTTTTTATTATAAGTATAAATTCCATATATAGCAAATATAAAGATTAAAATTGGAATAGCTAATGCGGTGACAACTAATTGAATTTCACTTACTATTTCCTTAGCAATGCCTGCACAATACTCCATTGAAGCCATAGTAAATATCAAGAATACAATCATCGATTCTGATGTAAATATTCTTAATTTTTTAGCTATAATTTTTGATTGTTCCCCAAAAATAATTGCTATAGAGCCAAGCAAAAGATAAAGATTAATAAGGTATTGGATTATAAGAAATGGAAGAAAAACCGAGCTTGGACCAAATTCAAAGATTACTACGCTAATAATTATGTTTATTGCTAAAATAGTTATAAATATAAAGAATATTCCAAGCCAATAGTTAATTCTTCCAAAAAATACTGATATTATTCCAATGATAAAAAGAAGCCAAATTACAACCATCATATCAAATAGTACTGAAGTAATAACCAACTGATAATTGTATGATGTGTCCTTTACATTAAGAGCTAAAGTAGCAAATAGAAACAGTCCAAATGAAGCAATTATTGCCCCTCCAAAAAATAAACCTATTCTTACTAGTATATTTACAGGTTTTGGCCAATTTTGGACTTTTTCGTCCCACTTTATAGTTCTATCGTACCAATCTTTTGATGTAAATATTGTTGTAATAAAGAAGAAGAGGTTTAATCCAATAATAGCAATAAAAACAATTATAAGCGATCCAATTAGAGTGGCTACTAAAAATATCCTTAGTAATATGGCAATAATGAGAGCAATGAGAAATACTTTCCATGAATATTCTTGAATCTTGTCTTTCAGAATTAATGAGATAATAAAATAGATAAGGCATGTTAATAAAAGAGGTAAGAATAAAAATATAGCTAATAAGGATGATGGTGAAAATTGGAATATAGTATACCCTATTATAAGCCATATTGCCAAGATTAAATATACTCTTTTTTCTTTCTCAAACAGTATTTTTAAATCTTTTATTCCCATTTTTTTCACTAAAAAATTTATATTAAAACCTTTTATCATACATCTTTATTTAAACATTATTATTATCTTAGGATTATAAGTTAAAATGTAAAATTATTTGAATCTTATTTTATTCAAATATTATAGAAATGACTGATAAAGAATTAGACTGGGAATATTGTCCTAGCTGTGGTATGAAGTTGCCAAAAATTGATGTGCTAAAATTCTGTCCTAGTTGTGGGCTCGATTTAGCATATGTGAAAGAACATAAAACTTTACCTCTCCAACAAGCGGCACCAACATATGTAAGCCCTACCTATTATAAATTACACGGCCCTGTTCTTTCTGATGACGAAATTTACTATACTAAAGGAAGAAAGTTATGGGGGATTTTGCCATCTATAGGATTTCCATTGTTAGCCTTTATTGTTATGAATGGATTAATCCTTGGAATCTTAATTGCTATAATTCTTATCGTTCCTGACATCAATTTTGTCCGCAATATTATCGCTAATCCCTTCTTCATAGTATTAACAACCTTTGCCGAATTGATCTTAATTTTAATTCCCATATGGTATGTAAAAAAATATCTAAGAAATCCTAGCTTTGAAAATCGGTTAACTCTACTAGGTTTTACCACAAAAGGTTATAACAGAAATGAACTCTTCAAAGAAGTGTTAATAGGGATAGCTTTTGCTTTTGTTGGAATATTGGTAGTCGTAAGTGCGAGTTTAGCCATGGAACTTATTTTAAGATATGTTTTTGGAGTAAGAATTATTCATGAGGGTGCTGGCAATGATGTTGAAGTAATAATTACAGGTATGGATGTTCTCGTTTTGATTCTAATAATTTTAACGATGATTTTTATTGTTGGTCCCTGTGAAGAGATCCTCTTTCGAGGTTTTATGATGAAAGGATTAACGAGAACTTTAGGTGACACATGGGGTCTTATAGTTACTGCTTTGATTTTCGCAACAATTCATTTAGTTGGTCTAATAATATATATATTTAATCCAATTGTGTTTTTGATATTATTTGTTTATATTTTAGCTCCATATTTCGCAATTAGTCTTATGTTGGGCTGGTTATACAGATGGAGGGGTGAAAATTTGGTTGCTGTCATAGTTACACATGGCGTCTACAATTCTTTAACAATTTTAATAGCATTTTTGTTTATGGTATTTTATTAATATTTTTTATTAATCTATGATGAAAATTTGGATTGCGTATGACTCTACTCGAAATTTTCAAATCAATCGCGCAATTAAAGAATACCAATATCGGTATTGGGTTAGCTGAATCAGAAGAAAATAATATTAAAGTCTTACAAGCTTCATCAAAGTTTTTAGAGGAATATAATTCAAAAATCTTTTTATTTGGTGATGAGAAAGCAATAGCTTCAATTGAAAATCAAAGAATCTATGAAAATAACAAAAATGGAATTGAATTAGTTAAATCAAAAAATCCTGAATCCGAGATTTTCAATTTTCTCACGAATGATATTATAGATGCCATTGTACGAGGAAATATTAGCTCAAGTAAGTTTCTAAAGAATATCAAGGAATTGTTTGGCATATCAACTATAAATCGATTAGCTTTATTAGAAACCTATGATGGTTATCAGTTTTTTTATGGTCCCGTTGGAATTGATGAATGCAATAGCATTGAGAGCAAAATTGATTTTGTTAATAAAGCAATAAGACAGCTCGAATTATTAAGAATTCAACCTAAAATTAGCATTTTAAGCGGTGGCAGATTGGGTGATATTGGTAGGGATCCTATTGTTGATAAAACAATAAATATTGCTGAAGAAGTCGTTGAATATCTTAGAAAAGAAAATCCAAATTTAAAAATTTACCATGATGAGATCCTTATAGAAAACGCTATCCAAAATAAATCGAATATAATAATTGCTCCTGATGGAATTTCCGGAAATCTAATCTACAGAACTTTAGTTCATTTGGGTGGGGGTAATGCATATGGCGCAATCTATATGGATATCAATCAAACCATAATAGATACTTCTAGAGTAGGTAAATTATCAGAAATTGAAGGTGCTTTATTATTAGCATTAGCACTAGCATAAAAAATCTTACCTGTATAAGAAAAAGTTAAATAATATGCATTCAAAATTAAAAAGATAAAATTACAAGTGAAAAGCAAAAAAAATGAATTTATTTGCTAATATAAAAGAATCCATTACAACTAAATTATTAATTCTCGTGTTAATTCCTTGGATAATTTTATCAATCATTTTTGGATTTACAGATTTAGAAATTTCCAAGGCGATTGTAAATACTAACTCTTTATGGGGAAAAATAGGAGCTGATTACGCGTATGCACCAGCATATACTTTAATATTAATATCAATTGCTATACTTATAGGGGGTTATTTTGAAGAATTGAAAAACCAGAAAATCGTTGGTGTTTCGATAAGCTTATTTATAATGGAATTGTTTTCTGAGGTAAGGGAATTCATTTTTCGAAGAGATTCATATCTTTTTTTAGATCTTTATATTATTATAGGATTGCTGGTATTTTCAGTTCTTACATTAAAAAAGGATTGGAAAGAATATATGACAATATCAATTGTTATACTCCTCTTAGCTACAATTCTCACATTATCTGTTGATATTACAAAAATTTTATGTGGTAGAGTAAGATTCGAAGATTTAGATTCCAATTTCTCGAATTATACTCCATGGTTTTTACCTCCTGGCCCTGATCCAAACAATACCAGTTTTCCAAGTGGACATACAGCACACGGATGGATGAGTTTACCTTTATTAATTTTGATTAAAGATAAGAAATGGAAAGATCCAACTAGAATAACTGTTACGATGCTTGTTATAGGATGGGGTTTGTTTGTAGCAATCTCTCGAGTCATTATTGGTGCCCATTATGCTTCTGATGTTCTATTCTCAACTGGAGCTGCTACAGTAATTACAATATTGCTTTATAAATGGTTTTATATCAATAAACCAAATGATATTTAAAATTTTCAAGAATTTTACAAATTAAAGTCGATTTATTTAAACTCGGATTAAAATGAGAAGAAAAGATAAAGAAATCAGAGATATAAACTTAATAAACTCTATAATAAAAAGAGCAAATGTGTGTCGGATAGGAATGTCTGAAAATAATATTCCTTATATTGTTCCTATGAATTTTGGATATAAAGATAATTGCTTATATTTTCATTCTGCCTCTGAAGGAAAAAAAATCGATATTATTAAAAAAAATAATAATGTGTGCTTCGAAATAGATATTGAACATGAAATTTCACAGGGAAAGTCTGCATGCCATACTACTATGAAGTATTACAGTGTAATTGGCTATGGAAAAGCATATATTATGGATGATTTCGAAGAAAAAATTAATGCCTTAAACATTATACTTGAACATTACCTACCTGATGTTCCATACGAATATTCTGATAAATTGTTAAAAAATATCGTGATTATTAAAGTCGAGGTTGAAAAAATGACAGGAAAGAATTCTGGATATTAATTTTATAGAATTAATTTGATAAAAATTATATGGGCTTCCAAGAGGATTTTAATTTAGAAAGAATGAGATCCAACATTGCAATAAAAAAAAAACGTTGATATTAAATTAACATGACGATATAATTGTGAAAAAACAGTAAAAGATATTGGGAAGTTGAAGGCTTTACTAGTAATCCTCATCCCTAAATAATTCTTAATTAATTAAATCGGTAAACAATAATATCCATTTTTTTTTTTTATATTAAAACTTTTTTTTAAAAAATCCTAAATTTATTTTGTTGCTAAATGTATAGATCTTTCTTTTATAATGTATAGATTTATAAATGCACAAAATTTAAATTTATTAATCATGTATAGATTCCATAAAAAATACTTGATCATGTATAAAAAATAAGAGTGATGTTCTAAAATGAAGAATATAAATAAACTTCTTTTTGGATTAATAACATCATGGGCTATCTTAGCAACAATTTTAGGATTTTATGATTTAGAAATATCCATGCATGCTACTATATATAAAAACGTAGAGATATTTGATTTCGGAAATAATTATGGAACTTATTTTGATAACGCGCTCTTATATGTTGATAATTTTCTTAGGGATAAATTAAAACTTGAATTAAAATGAGAAATATAAATAAATTATTATTCATTATCATAGAGGTATGGATAGCCTTAGCGGTTGTATTTGGTATTTATGATTTAGAGATATCTAAGGCTATTGTTGATACAACTTCTACTTGGGGCACGATAGGAACCAACATAGGTTTTCATGTAAGAGATGCTTTATTATTTATTGTAGTGCTAATCCTTCTAGGGAGTTTTTTCACTAAAAAAATCCAAAGAGACATTGGTTATTTTGCTCTCATTGTAAGTTTTTTAAATTTAGTATATTATACTATAGATTCAGCCCAAGAGAGTTTACTAGCTCCAGTGATTTTACTTATATTTGTGAGTAGTTTTTTAGTGTTAACTTTTAACAGGGACTGGAAAAATTATGTGAAAATAGCGGTAATGGTATTATTATTGTATATAAGCTTAAAAGTTATTTTAGATATCACCAAAGTATTATTCGGGAGAGTTAGATATAAGAACCTCGCTTCAAATTATTCGGACTATACCCAATGGTATATTATAAATGGTCCTGATTCAGAAAATCAGAGTTTTCCAAGTGGTCATTCTGCTTATTC
>JBHLNT010000023.1:0-38866 GCA_048941265.1 Promethearchaeota archaeon | reverse complement strand
TTTTTCCTCAAGATTCTCAGACATTTCACTCAACATCCTATAAAGGAGATATAATTTTTGTTTATTCTTTATCTCGCCTTTAATTATTTTTTGGAGATTATCAATTTTTTCCTTTATAGTGTTCAAAAGATCATCAGATTCTCTTTTAATCAAATCAAATGCTTCTTGAAATCGATTTTCATTTACATTTTCTTGTGCTTTCTTATTAATTCTCGCCAATTTTTCATTTATATTGCTTTTTAGAGAGTTTAATTTATCTAAATTCTCTTTGAAAAAATTAAAACCACGTTGATAATAATTAAATATCTCTTTTAGCTCCTCATTAATGCTAACCCAATTATTTATTACTTTTTTTCTTTTTTCAGTGATAAATTCATCTTTTGAAATTATTTTTTGAGATATTTCATAAATCTTCTTATCAAACTCAAAAGTATTTGTTCTTATTTTATCAAATTCCTTAATTAAATCGGTAAATCCTGAATCCTGATATTCATTTTCATTAAATTCCCTTAAAATATTTTTAAATTCATCAATTTTTCTACTAATTGATTCACTAAAATTAAAGATTTTTTCATCTAATTGGTCTAATGTTCTATTTAAATTTCGAAGTTCTTCTTTTTCAGCAATTTTTTCTTTAAGATATGAGTCAATTTCATTTAGTCTTTTACTTAAAACTGAATATAAATTATTCCACGTAGAGATTTCAGATTTTAAAACATTTTGAATATTGATATAATACAAATCTAAGTTAAAAGAATTTTCAATGTTTTCATTAAGAAAGTCTGCGTCCATCAAGGCATTTCTTAAAATAAATTTTAATCGTTCTTTGGCATAATCTAACTCATCAATTATTAGATATGATTCAATTTCTTCTTTTATTCGTCTAGATGCATTTTTAAGCTTTAAAGTCATATTGTAAATATCATTTTTAATATCTTTAAGCATCTCTTTTTCATTTAAAATTTGACTTAAGTTAATTTCCGTATCAGAGACTATTACTTTTTCAATAAAAAAATCAAGATATAAGTAAAATTTACTGAACCTTTTTTTAACAATTTTACCCTTAAAAAAATTTCTATTCATCAATTCTTTGATTAAGGGAAAAACATCTTCCTTTAATTTAAGAGATTTCTTATATTTTTTATGAATTTCACTAAGAGATATGATATTTTTTTGCCTCAATTGGTTATAAATTTCAGAAACTATCGAATTTTCACTATTGCTTAAGTTCCGAATAAAGTTATTGAATTCTATTTTATTATCCAAGATTCTAAGGCTAAATGTATAATTTAAATTAATGTATGACAATACTTCATCTATTCCGTGTATTAATCCAAATTTGGATGTAATTAAATATAAATCAACATAATGTTCTTTTTGCTCTAACTGCTTAAATATCACTCTTTCTATTTCATCTATGAATTTTTTCCAAATTATTGAGAGAAGTATAACCGATTTTGATAATTCCATCATTTTAATAAGAGAGGGATTTGTTCCGATGTTTAAAATTTCCTTTATAGTAGAACTTATAAAGGAATATATTCCTACTGGATTGTAATCCATTAGCCAATAATAATTGTCAAGAGCATAAACTAGCCAAAATGTTGTGTTAATTCTCCCATTAATTTTTTTAAAGCTAAATCCCCCATTTTCTTTCTGAATTTCAAGGAGATAATGGATATTTTTTTCATTTACATCATGTTCTAAATCTAAAAATTTTAAGCATAATAATTTGTATACTATTGAAGGATCTCTCTTAATACTGCCAATATAAGTGAGAAACTTATCTTTACTTGTACGAATATCAATACCTAATAATATAAAAGATTCTAATACGAAATAAAGAGTTCTTGCTGAAGAGGTTTTTTTGTCAATTTCACAATTCTTATTTAAACAATGTACAAATGAATTACCTATTTTATGAGACATAATAAAATTCATAATCTCTCGGATATTTTGATCTGTTCCCTCTGACCAAAGATATTCATTTAATAAGCCCAATAACTTAAAACTCGCCAAAGCAAAATAAGTAGACCAAAGATCTGGCTGGTTTGTAGAATTCGGTGAAAATTTAAATCCTAATTTATAATCAATATTGATAGCACATTTCTTAATAAAATCATATATTTCATTCTTTTTTTCTTCCCTATCTTCCCCCAAATATTTTCTTAATAAAAGAAACCAATAAATATTTTCCAGATTCAAATCTGGATTCTTAAAAAGATTTTCATTAAAATATCGATACAAGTTAATTGCTTCATTATATGAACTCAAATAGAAGTTTCCTATGTCCCTCCTTTTAATAAGGACGAAAGATTTGAACTGCTCTTTCTTAAATTCGGTGATATAAGGGTATGCGGTCTTGCCTTCAATGATTGTCAAAAAATTATGAACCTCTAAATAAAGTATTTTGTTATTAATGAAAATTCAATCATTTAATTTTTTGGATTAAAAAAATATTAAAATTGTACATTATTTAAATACAAAAAAACATATTCATAATTCTATAATATACTCCTTATAATCTGTGAATTACGATGGTGACACAAAGAGTCAAGGGAATGAGCTATGCAATACGCGATGTTGCGGCTGTTGCAAATGAAATAAAAAAAACAGGCAAACAAGTGTATCAATTAAATATCGGGGATCCTGTAATTTTTGATTTCAACACACCTGATTATATATCTCAGGCATTAGCCGATGCTACGTTTGCAGGCCAAAATTTTTATGTGGATAGTTTGGGTGTAAGGGAGTTAAGAGAAGAAATATGTAGATATGAAAGAAATAAAAACAATGTTGATCTTAAACCGGACGATGTCATGATCACGTCAGGCGTGACTGAGGGAATATTCTTTATTTTAGCAAGTCTATTAGAAAATAAAAACGAGCTTCTTATACCCGGTCCTTCATATCCCGTATACATTAATTACTCAAAATTTTTTGATGGAGTTCCAGTAGAATATGAATTAGACGAAGATAATCTTTGGGAGCCAAATATTGATGATATTAGAAAGAAAATATCAGATAAGACACAAGCAATTTTGATATGTTCACCTAATAATCCAACAGGAATCGTATATAATAAAAATAAGATTAAACAGATCATAGATTTGGCAGGAGAATATGCTTTACCGGTATTATCTGACGAAATATATGACCAAATTACTTATGAAAAGGAATATACTTGCCCTGCGTCTCTAAGCAATGATGTACCCATAATTGGAATGAACGGCTTCAGCAAGGCACATTTGGCAACGGGTTGGCGGATGGGCTATATTTATTATCATGACTTAAGGAATAAATTAGTAGAAGTAAAAGAAGCCGTTGAAAAAATGGCCCGAGCGAGATTATGTGCGAACTCAATAGCTCAGTATGCCGCAATTGAAGCAATTAAGAACCCTGGACCTCATACGGACGAGATGGTTAAAAAATTAAGAGAGAGAAGGGATTACTCATATAAGAGATTAAAACAAATTGAAGGATTAACCTGCAATAATGCAGATGGGGCTTTTTATTTATTTCCTAAGATAAATTTTAAAGAATTCTCAAAGTGGAAAAACGATAAAGAATTTGTTATAGATCTTCTTAAAAATACCGGAATTTGTACCGTTTTTGGCTCTGGTTTTGGTACTTATGGAAAGGATCATTTTAGAATTACCTTTCTTCCAGATTTAAATACTTTAGAAATAGTCTATAATCTTCTTGAAGATTTCTTAAAATAAACAAAATTAATGATTAGATTAAAATAAAAAAATAAAATAAATAAAAACTAATTTTTTGAATTCTTTTCTTTCATTATCTTATTAAGTCCTTTTATTAATGCAAGTACAGAACTCATTACTATATCTTCATGGGCAGCGGATGCTTTCACAATCTGGTTAGTTTCTAAGTCCATTAATTCAATGGAAACATGGCCTAAGGCTTCAGTACCTCCGGTCACTGCATCAATATTGTATTCCAAAAGCTTCACTTTACTCATAGGTTCGAAACATTTTACTATGGCTCTACAAGACGCATCAACAGGCCCTACACCGATGGAAGAAGCGGTTCTTTCTAAATAATCTCCGTTATTTCTAATTTTTAATCGAACTGTGCTTGTAGGTGTAACGGATCCGGTTAATACGGTCAATTCTTCGATTTTAACATATTGCTCTTCTTCGGGAAGTTCGCCCATTACGTCTTTTACAATAGCTAGAAAATCTTCTTCCATTACCTCGTGCCCTTTATCTCCAAAACTTTTAACATGGTTAAATATATTTTTAAATTGCTCATCTGTAGGATTAATTCCTAAATCTTCCAATTTCGCTTTAAGAGCATGACCCCCCGTATGTTTTCCTAATTTAATGGATTTCTTAACAATTTCTTCAACATCATCAGAGCGTCGAATCCCTATTAACTCTGGAGTGATTGGTTCATAAACACGGGCATGTTTTATCATTCCATGAGCGTGAATACCTGATTCATGAGCAAATGCGTTTTGGCCGATTAGTGGTTGGAGGCGCCCGATTTTTATTTTACCACCACAATAGCTTTCGATTAACTTTGCCGTCGGAAAAATCTTTCTGGTATTTATATTCATTGGAATCCGATATAAAGCATAAAGTGACATGGCAGTTTCTTCGAAAGATGCATTTCCTGCTCGCTCACCTAATCCCATAATAGTAGTTTGTGCCTCTGAAGCTCCATTCTCAAATCCAGCGATTGTATTAGCAACTGCCAATCCAAAATCATTATGGCAGTGGACAGCAATTCTTATATTTTTTGGTAAAGCTTCATAGTTTTTTCGGATGATATATCCAAAAGCATTAGGTGTTATAGTTCCTACAGTATCTGGTATATTTATCCGAGTAGCTCCATTTTCGATGGCTGTTCGATTTGCTTTGATTAAAAAATCTAAATCTGACCGAGTAGCATCTTCAGCAGAAAACAATACAGTAGAATAGTGCTCTTTTGCATATGCAGTTAATTCTGCTATGTCATTTATTACTTCTTCTCGAGACATTTGTAATTTTTCTTTCATGTGAAGATCTGAAGTCGCAATAAAGACGTGTATGCTATCCATATCCGCTTCTATAACCTTGTCGATGTCTATTCTTTTTATACGTGCCAAACCCATAACTTCTGAATCTAAACCCATTTTCGCAATATCTTTGCAAGCTTTAAAATCTCCCTCAGATATAACTGGAAATCCGGCTTCAATAATATCAATACCTAATTCGCTTAACGCCTGAGCTATAGATAGTTTTTCTTCATGATTAAAACTAATTCCAGGTGTTTGTTCTCCATCACGAAGAGTCGTATCAAAAAAATACGCTCTTTCTGGAAGGATCAATGACCCTCGTATTTTATCCATCATCTGTGAGACATATATGTCCTCTTTTTCCGTCATTTTAACTTACCTAATTTGATTTATTTATATTGCAACGCCTCTCCACGTTTATAAGAAAGCGATAACCTCAAATCTTATAAAACGAGAGGAGGCTTAAAGTAATAATAATAAAAATAGATTTAATAAACTTAACAACACACTTAAGGAAGAAAGCCGCCTCAAACTTATTCTTATATCAAAAGTAATATTTTTTCGAAGCGTTTTCATTTTTTTTATTCCCAATGTAGTTGTTAATTATAAAAAAGTAATCTCATCTATTAAAAACTTTTTGTTTTCCTACGATGCTTTCAATCGTTATTAATATAAAAAATCTCTTTCTCTTTTGAATTTTCCGACTAGTCGATATTTTAACTTTTTATGTTGATAAAAATTAGCTTAAAAATAACTTAATAGCTCTAAATATAGATTGCTGTATTTCAAATATTTTTTTTGTATATTTAGAGTATTTGAATTAAGTTTAAATATAAAATTATTCAATTTTGATTTGAATTTTATTATTTTTTTTTTGGTGAATGCTTATAAAAATTCATGACAATATACAAAAAGGAATTGAAAAAATATTTTTTAAGGGAAAATCTACTCTTTGGAGTAAAAGAATCACATATATTATAGTAAATGTATTTTTAATGGTGGTTTTGTTTTATCTAATTTTAAATACAATTCTCTATAACTGGACAGGTAGTCTATATCCAGAAGGGACAGGTTATCGTTTAGATTTTATATTTTTTGGCCTTGACGATTTAATTCCATTTGTTCCAGAAATGGTGATTTTTTATTTGTTTTTATTCTACCCTATGGTTATAATCTCGATGATCTTTTTTGCATTTATGGAATCAGAAAAAGGTGTAGCGCTTAGCTGGGCATTAGTGATTATAAATGCGATTTCAATCATTATTTATATTTTTTTCCCTGTATCAACATATTGGTATAGACAAGAACTTTTAGCTCACAAAATAAGAGGTAATTTTTGGGCTGATCAGGTCTATAACATTTATCATATTGATACCTCTTTTAATTGTTTTCCCAGTCTCCACGCTTCAATATCTACAATTATCTTTTATACTTGGTATCGATATTATAAAATCAAACCCCATGTGATTACAAAAACTATAGCAATAACGACATTCATCATTGCCACTGGTGTAATATTATCTACCCTATTCATAAAACAACATTATATTATAGACGAAATCGCAGGCATTTTACTCGCATATTTCGCTGGAAAATATATTATCTCTTACTTTTGGGAAAAAAATGAAAAACAAGAGTTAGGTTGAATAAGTTCATCCTCAACTTTTTAATCTTCAATAAAAAAAATCTAATTAAAAAATATATTTTTCTCTGATGATTAAAAATTGAAATAACAAAAAAAATAAAACAATATTAAGAAATTAAGGTTAAACATCAATTTTGAATTCTAATTCTGCCTCATTAGGGAGTTTTCCTCCTCGAATGCCCCAATTTTCCAATTTAGATTCATATATAACAATTAAAATGTCCATCCCATTTATTCCTGGAGAATCCTCTAAATTTTTCACAATTTCAGAATATAATATTCTTTTTGCTTCAAGACTTCTGCCTTTAAACATAGTAATTTCGATAATTGTATAGATTTCAGATCGCAAAAAAAAATTACTAACTTGTAATTTATTGTATAAAAAATATAAGCCTATTAAAAAAAATATGAAATTTAAAATAAAAAAAAAAAATTATTTAATTTAATTATTTCACAACTTCTATGTCCTCTTGTGCTTGGTCGATTTCAAAGAGTAATGTATCAGCTAATTCTTGAGAAATTTTTCCCTTATCTAATAACAGATTAATAACACATTCCGCTTTTTCTAATTCGGATTGAGCGCATGTCAATATACATTCAACATCAAACCCTAATGAAAGCATAAATATTGCTACTTCGAGCTTTACGGCAGCAGATCCAACATAGCTACTTATTAACCATTGTTTACAGAAACTCATTTCCTCTTCGAGAAAATCGAGGAGATTAAGTAAGTCAACTTCAATTAAAGCTATGTTAAAAGCCTGCTCAGTTCCAACCGAAGCACCCATAAAAAGTACAATATGGTTGCTAATATCATTAATAGAATCTGATATATATTCCAATTCCTCGTCGCTTAGTAAATGAAACCAATTAAGAATTTCAGCCCAGAATTCTGTAATCTTCAAATGTATTTGTGCAATGAGGTCTCGATAAAGGCTACATGTAACTTCTCCACTTTCAACAAGATTGTGAGCTTCTTGTAGCATATTTTGTACTTGAGATAATTTATAATTGAGAATCCAACCGAAAATCCATACTTTACTAGTAATATAATCTTTTAATTCTTCTAATTGCCAATCAAGGTAGCATAGCTTATTATACAGCAAACTGATTGCTTCAATGGAAAAGTCCAATGCTTGTGATGATGCATGGACTGTGGATATAATTGTCTCCATTTCATAGATGGTATCTTCAAATCCAGCCCAGTTTTGCGGAATTATAACGCTGATTTCTATAGTGGATTTTTCACCAGGTCCTAGTGTCACTGAATCGACGAGGTTACTAAACCATATTTCTTGTAAAACAGTAGGATAAGCTTCATATTGGGATGCAAAGTCCTTAAAAATATAGTTAAGTGAGTAGGTATCCTCTACATTTCCCAGATTCTGGATTTGAATGGTAAACTTATTTAGCTCTCCTGGAATAACTGTTATATCATCCGAAATTGCACTAGAAAACTCATAAAAAGGCAAAACACGTACAGTTGCACTTACTGTATCTTCTCTAATCAAATTCTGTTGCTGAGCTTTCTGGCTAGTACCAGTGACACTAAATGGATAATTACCGGGTGACGTCGAATAATGTCTTTTAGGTGTAATATGGAGTTGCACCCACTCTGAGTTACCAACCCCTAAAGTGACTGTGCTTTTTGAAAAAACGTACTCCCAATCGCTAGGCAATCCCGCTAAAGTGAGTTTAAATGTGTCTTGTACATTTCCCTTGTTAGTGACTTTGATATTAAAGGTCGTTGGGAAACCAGGTACTGCATCACTTATCGATGGTGATATATATAACTCTACACCATAATCTTCAACGAATACACTTTTATCTACAGTTCCATCTGTTCCTGGATGAACACCAAGGTATGCTCCTCCTGTAAGCCAGCCCATATCTACTGTAAAAAAATAAATAGTAGGTGGATCAGGGATAAACAAATTTATTGCATCACAAAAATCGACCTTCAAACCAATATCTATATCAAATTTAGAGAAATAATACCTAAAGTCTGAAAGTATGATGGTAGCATAGTCAGTAGCTTCATAGTCTCTCGCACGGACTGTAAACGATTTTTTTTGATTTGGAGCTGTCCATGTAATGACATCTTGACCAATTACTCTACCATCACCAGTAGCACTCGCTCTAGCCGTAATTTTATCAGAACCAAGCTGTGGATTAAAAACTAGATCTAATCCTATCAAATAAATACTGTATAATTCTACTTCAATTGGATCAATAGGAAATGCCGCTCCGGAACCTAACGGTGTAGTAAAACTTTTTGAGAAATCATAATCTGGACCAAAAGTCGCTTCATCTCCTATAACACCTGGAATCCCTACCCAAATCCAACCATTTGCCTCAATTGAACATTTAAATTCCTCATAAGAAGGTTTATTAATCGGAATTAGAGTTGCATAACATATGTAATCATGCTCAACGGCCATTTGTGAGGGATATTCAAGTTTGACCTCCACGGGAAGTCTTACTCCGAATCCAATATCAATTTCTATTCCAGCTTTTACAACAACTAAATCTGCGAGTGTGGTATCCCATTCGATTAATTGCCAACTGTAACCCATAAGAATTTCTTGTTCTAATGTTGCTTTATAAACTTCCGTAATCATCCCTGTTGCTTCATCCAAAGAACTTGAAATTTTAACAGCTTGTTCTGGATCTATCCCACTTTTTATTTCTTTAATAATTTTGTTTTCTATAAAGACGAGCTTAGTTCCATTACCATAATCAATAACTGTTTTTGTAGTACCATTTTTATAATCAATAACTCCAACATTAGGATTAGTCTCTGCCAAGTCAATAGAGTTCTTTTCATCATCTGTAACATTTCCATCAATATTATAAAAATATTGATTAATAGCTAAAGTTCCAAATATAATAGCTACACATAAAAATGTTGCAAATATTTGTATCTGTACTTTTTTCATTTAAATTTCACCAAAAATTAATATTTTATGGATTTATCCAAAATTAGTTTGGATTATGATATATGATTAAAAATTCATATTTAACTTTTTTGTAAATATGACATTATTGTAAGGAGTTTATAACCTCTTATATTCAATACACTAAGCTATATAAAGGAAAGTTTTAAGATTTCATTAATTAGATAGATAATGTTAAAAATTAGTAGCTCTCAAAATTTAAAAAACTTTAAATAAAAAAAGTTAAAAAAATAATTGAGCAATTTAATGCTCTTTACTTTATTCTAAAAGTTCTTTTTCAGTTGGTTTTTCCTTTAGGTCTAAGAGATTGTACTTACTTATCATTTCAAGAACACCCATTACTTGTAAGCCGTGATTATAAAGTTCATTAGCATCTGTTAGATTTCTCCAGCAGAATGGGCATTCTGTGGTCAAAATATCTGCTCCTACGGCATTCGCCTCATCACATCGTAAACTTGCGGTTCTCAAACTAAAGTCAGGATAACCAGCCCTAACACCACCACCTGCTCCACAGCACATGCTATTGAGCTTAATACGGTACATTTCTATAAACTTTATTCCGACATCTTCCTCTAATTTCCTTAAGATCACTCTTGGAATTTCAAACCATTCTTCGATTCTTTGATTGATTTTCCTCATATCGAACATAAGATTTTTCGATTCCTTAATCATTTCCTGTTCCATATCAATAGCAAAGTGTCTCCCAGTATGACAAGGATCATGATAGGTGACAACTTTGCCTTTTAGTTCTTTGTTTGGTTTGAAACTTATTTTTCCCTCTGTAATCAGTTTAGAAATTAATTCAAAAGCATGTTGGGTCTTAAAACCTAATTTCTGGCCTTCAGCCATCCATTTTGGGTAATCAATTGTGATGGTACGATAGCAACCAGCACAAGAAAAATACACTTTTTTGAATCTTTTAAACGATTCTAGATTCTTATTCATTAATTCTTGTGCAGTATCTACGGCTCCTATTCTGAAGAAGGGGCTGCCGCAACATACCTCATCTCCTACTAAGCTAAAATTCATTCCTAATGCCTCAAAAACTTTTGCTGTTGCGATAGCAACTTCAACTTGACGATAACTCGCAGTACATCCGACATAATAGGCAATTTTAGCATCTTTATTGTCAATGTATTTTCCTAAACCTGCATCTTTAGCCCATTTAAATCGTTCGTCTTTCTTCCCACCATAAGGATTGTTTAATTCCTTTACCAATCGATCTACTAATTGATGTTTATCGATCATAGGAATTCCCGCTTCTTGACAGGCAGCGCGCAATGATTCAATAACATCAACAGTGGGTACTTTATTCTCGCACTGGGCAGAACATTGTCCGCAAGTAATGCAGGGCATCAATACATCTCTGACTTCTTCGGTAAATTCTAAGTCGCCATTTAAGATGGATCGTGCGATCCAAATTTTTCCCGCATTCCAAAAAGCTTCCCAACCATACTCTATTCCGGCAGGACACGCGTCAACCATCCCTTCATAAAGTACAGTTCCTTGTTTTCCTGTGAATTCACCAATTCCTTCTTTATCAGGTTCACCAGAATACGCAAATCTACAAGCTTTACAGTGAATACATTTAAATATATCTTTTTCTAATTCTTTTAATCTATCCATTCCAGTTTTAGCCATTTTTTTTTACACCTCCTTGATTTATGGAAGAGCAAGTCTTCCAGGATGCATTATCATATTAGGATCTACCAGCTTTTTAAAGGCCCTAAGGTACTTCCAGTACATCCCTGCTTGATAATAAGCTTCGATATGGACATAAGGGTCTGGTCTATAATTAAGCCAACCTCTTGGTAAACCATATTCCGTAATCTCTCGATTAAGATCTTGAACCCTCTCGAAATCTTCTTGTTTTGTACTGTCAAAACACACAATTGGCATACAGATCGCTTGTCTGCAACGTTCTATACTGGCAATCCATAATGTTGGTGGAAATCCCCATTTTTCGGATGCTTTAACAAACACATCTGCGAATTCCGCACATTCATTCCAGGGAGTATACCAAGTTATGAACAAAAAGCCTGCTTCCCAGAAAGAGTAAGGAATAGCGATTTTATTTGGTTTTTTCATTCTGCTTGCGATTTGTTTTGGATGCAATTCCCATGGTTTCATTTCTTCTGGATCTTTAGCTCTATTCTTTTTGTAATCCTCTGCCATTGAATTAATTCTTTTAACAACATAATCCAATTCTTCCTGAGTTTGTGCCCAGCATTCCCAATTCATCCACCATTGTGAAACACCGATTTCTTTATAGAATTCATAATCATGAGGTACTTTATCTTTAGGCCAACGTGTCATTACAAGTGGATAATTACCACCTTGGACCATAACAGTGTTATGACTGATTCCAAATTCTTGCTTGGCAACTTCAAGGGTTAAATCTTGCATATCCTGAGGATTAGACATACCCCAAGCTACAACGGTCTTATGTTTTGGATGAGGATAAATCTTAACTGCTGCTTTTGTAATAACACCCATAGTTCCTTGTGAGCCCATCAAAAATGACCACATATCTGGACCAATCCCATACTTATAGAATGGCTTAGCAAAGGGAAGAGCCCACGAACCTGTTCGTACTACATCGCCGTTTGGAAAAACAATCTCTCCACACATAAAATTATCTCCTTGAGGTCCTACACTTGAAGTGTAAAGTGCAAAGCCTCTGTCAATCGCGTCTCCCATAACTGTAGCTGCTGGAGGTGCACCGTCAGCAATAGGAGGAGCCCAATCAGGGTGATTTTTGTGCATATACGCCCATAATCTACCATTTGTAACTCCTGGCTCTATGATGCAAAAACGATTCTCTTCGTCAACTTCAATGATTCTATCCATTCTGCTTAAATCGAGTAAAACACCACCAGGTTTGATAGTTGGACAAGCAAATCCACCAGATAATCCCGCAGAAACTGGACTTACCGCAATTTTTTCAGCAGTGCAATAAATTAAAATTTTCCTTATTTCTTCAACGAATTTTGGCCGTACTACAATATCAGGGATTTGGCTAATTAGTCAACTTCCGAAATGGATTGTTGATTTCCAAACCCATCACTGATTTGGCCAGATATGATGCAGTAATCGCTTTATTATTAGTGGCATAGTTTTTACCAACTATACCAATCATCGCTTCTAAATCTTTTTCATCTGGTAATTTATAACTCATTTATTTCATTCTCCAATGTAAGTTTTTTATTTTTTTACTTTTTGTTATAAAATTATTAAATTTAGATTTTTATAATTTTGAAAATTAAGTACTGAATTTTAAATTTTCTTTAAAGAAATTTCATAACAAGTTTGTTTTTTCTTATAATGGATTTGATCATATTTTAAAAGTCAAGATAGGCAGGTCAGATTTTTACCACGTGGTCTTAAAAACTCTTATTAAATTCTTATGCGAGATTTTATTAATATCTTGTTCACTATAATCGTTTTCGAGAAGATATTCCCAAAAGAAAGGTAACTTAGCACAAGCTCTTAAACAATTTGGGATGGATGTTCCATCATAATCAGAGTCTATAGCGAGAGTATTAATATCTGCCAATTTGACAATATGATCCATATGTTTTTTAACAATATCGACCCCTAAATTAGTATATTCTTCACCTGGATGTTCAAGATCTAAAAATTTCATGCCAAAATTGATTCCTATAGTTCCATGTGTATCATGGATGGCTTATATTTCTAAATTTCGAATTTTTACACTTTTAAACTTGTAGAAGTAATAAAAAAACCAAGATTATTACATAAATCTAAAAAAAATGCTTAACCTTTACAATAATCTTAAAAAAAAAAAATTTTTATTCGGTTGTTCTTCTTACTCGAAGCTTGGAAGTATTGATTATTCCTTTTTTAATTAACACGAAGATGATAACTGCTGCTACTCCAATGCTGGAAACAACAATAATCAAGGCCAGAGGCAATGCTTCCTCTTTTACACCACCGCCACCGCCGCCACCGCCACCACCGCCATCGCCACCGACTGGCGCACTCACTACACAGCTACACAAATTCATTTCAAGAGCATCATAAAAGTTAGAACCATCATAAGCAGTGATAACGAGTTTAATTAGTAATCCATTTTCATTATATGTTCCGGCGCAACTAATTAATAATGAACCAAGAAATGTAGCAATTAATAGTGTTTCTTTGGTACTTGACAAATATACGGGATCTAAATATGAATCTGATAGGTTTACTTTCTCTAAGTATAAATCAGGATATTTTGGTAGAAGTAGTGGAAAGAAATTGGTTAAATTATGCTTCTGGGTATAGGTTAGGGGCTCTTTTCGGAAAGTTAAGATGGAATCAACCTCGGGTAATGCTCCGAAATTCTTACTGGTACTAGTCCAGTTCCACATATCATATTTTATTTCCCAATGAGTAGCATTTTCAGTAATTACAGTTACATTTATCTTTGTTTTCTCGCTGATCTCCATATCTGGTATCAATCCAAATTGTTGTTCCCAGTCGGGGCCAAAATCCGTTTCCATCGCTGTATGATTAACTTTATTGACTTTCCAGCAAAATTGGTCGTTTTCATTAAATGTAGGGGTATATGCATTTATCATTTGATTGAATTCGAATGAAATTGCTTTTTCATAAAGTGGTAAAATTGCATCGTATGAATTATAATTTGTCAAATCTCCGTGGTCAAGACCAATGATCGGTTCAAATCCGCCCAAATTATTTACCAGTTTATATTGAAATTTAATAGTTCCGTTTTCATAGAAAATTACTTCGAAATCTCCTACAAGTTCTTCGTTATGAAAATCATAAGCCTGGTAATATTCAATCACTAAGTATCTATTAGGAGAACTTCCAAGAAATTGATAAAACACATCCCCATTTCCAAAATCAGAATTATCTAAATTTAAATCTTCTGACAACAAAGCTACACAATCTTTATTCTCTATATCTCGGCTTGGTATTTCTGAAAGCCAAAAACTAGTACTTCCTTCATCAGTAAAACTCATCCATCCATTTGTGCTGACAAATATCTCGTTATATGTAATTCCGTAATACTCAAAATCCCAAACTGTAAATGATATACTGTCATGTGCATCATCTTCATCAGAAATAGCAGTCATATTCGTTCCAGTTATATTTATCTCTATCCATGAAAAATCCGCATCCGTATCCATAATATATCCTCCTCCGCTCTTATCTGCTGATTTTAGAGATTCTGTAAGATTATTTGAACTAGATTCTTTCGAAAGTTTAATCGGATTCCTTGAGTAAGGAGAAATTAGGATTATTGCTAAAACTAAAATAGAGATGACTAAATTTAATTTCGATTTTTTCATAACATTTCTACCATAGATTTCAAATTAATTAATTATTAAGAAGACTGAATTTATAAAACTTTTTACAGAATTGTAAATATAAAAAGAAAATCACGATGACTAATTGTAGAGCACTCTGAAAATTTTAAAGGTTGTCTTAAAATTTCAAGTGCCGTATCAATATGACCATCAATGATAGGTGGTTTTAGCAAAACCATTCTTTATACACTTCTAATAATAAGGGGTTATAATAATATTCATTTTTACAAATTAAACAGATTTAAAAATTATTATTTAATTTCTTATAATTTTTCGTTTTTTTGCTAATCTATAGCCGATATAGGAAAAACCAATTGAGATTAAGAAAACCAACGGCATATATGCGATGATCACATAGGCAAACACGGATTCTATAGTAAAAAAGTAAATAGATACGATTAGGACAAGATATATTACTGAATTTAAGTACGCAAATTTTTCATTCAATACTAGATATCCAGAGATTAAATTTGGCAATATAAACACAATAAGCAGAATAAATAGAGATGTCCAAACCATTAATGGCATAACCTCTGTGTATATCTCTTCTTGGGTATAAACATCTTTATCGAGGTACAAATTCTGAAAGATATTTTGTCTTGAAGTGATATTTACAAAATTTAAAAAAATACATAGTGGAATTAACAAGAGCCATGAAAAAATAAGACGTTTGATTAATGGATAGCTAGTCTTTCCAGTTACATTTTCTTCTATGATAAATTCCATTTCTTCTTCTCTAATTTTATCTGGTTTATAGTCAGGTGCAAATGCGCCAATAAAATCTTCTAATATATTTTTCAATATTTTCAAGATAAGTTCATTATCGTCTATAGAACTTACAATTGCCGTGGTAATTAATTTTTCACTGGAGTAAGGAAATAATATTAATTTATTATCATGGCCAAGATCTATATATTCTATTTCACTTTCTAGTGCCTCTCTGCTGAAATTAGCTAATGAGGCGAAAAATCCAATTAAAACATTATCATCAAATTTTTCTCCCTTAGTTAGATGTTTAGAATATAATAGAGTTCCATTAAATCTCATAATATACAGTCTTTTTATCATACCTTTACAACACCTAATTAAAATATTGTTTATTTGACTCTTTCTTTAATTTCCATAAATTCTAAATATTCTTCTAGTGATGCTTTATGAATTTTAAAATTGTAAATATAATCTCCAATTGATTCGAATAATTTAATAAGTACTTTATTGGAATTCTCATCTATACAGTATATTTTATATCTTTCATTTTTTCTTTCCTCTATAAAGATAACAGTGTCTATTTTAAGCATATTATCAAGCGCAATTTTATCAGGCTTATCTAGTTCAATTGTAATAATTTCTCCTGCTTGAGGTATTTTTGAAATAAAATGTTTTATTGTTCCAATTTCAACTTCCTTATTTTTAATTGTAACAATCTTGTCGCAATTTGAAATAATATTTTTTGGACCATGGATTATCAAAATGACATGAAATTCTTGTTTAATATTTTCTATGTACCGATTAAATTGTTCGCTTTCTAATGATCCAATCTCAAGAAAAGGGATTGAAACCATTATTATACTCTGCCTTCTGAGAAGTGCTCTGGAGATTGAGAATAAAATTTGTTCTAATAGAGTTAATTTTGAGATAATTTCATTTTTTCTATGTAATAATCCGGTTATCTCTAATGCTCTATGAACTAAGGATTTTTTACTTTTTCTCTTTCCTATGAGATATAAATCATGAAGAATTGCTTTTTTGATTTTCATGTTTACTATTTTTGAATCGGTTTTGCTATTTATGATGTAAGTACCATCAATTTTATTTTTTAAATTTGGAATTATTCTAGTTCCAAACACAGAAATTTCTCCGGAATAATCTGGATTTATTCCTGTAATCGTATTATATAAATCAATTATTGGATTTTTAATAAATGAGTCATTATTTCCCTCTAATTCGTAATAAATCCCAATTGATTGTCCTCTATGAACTTTAAATGAGATATTATGAATTATACCTTCTAAAAATACGTTTTTTAGGACAAGATGTTGAGAATCTTTCTTTATTTCTAATATTGATTCAATTACTTCAACTATATGAGGCGCATTCTCACTAGACCAACTTTTGATGATTTCTATATTACTGAAATCCTTTTCTTTTATGAGAAATATCCTCTCTAGGTCTTTATATTCTTCAATGTAATCTCTAGGCTTTAATCTAAAGAATTCTCTAACCTTTTCCCAAAATCTTCTTTTGAATCTCATAAGAAAAGGAATCTTAGATTTTTCTATGAACACATCTAGTTCGTCATCATAAATTTTAATTTCCTCTCCATATCTTTCAAATGCGGATATTCCATATAGTTCGGCTAATTTTCCCTTCAATTTTTCACCTATTGGCTCCATAAATCTTCGAATGATTAATTGATTTTTCTCAGATAAACTAGGTACTTCGGGATAGTTTTCTAAATTAATCCTTACTTCGACAACATAATTCGGAAAATAACTAATAACTTTTCTAAAATAAGGGTTACTTTCTATTGGATAATTTTCAAATTGTTCATTAATTAATTCTATTTCATATTTCAATATGGTTAGATGGTAATTGATCTCTTTTTTAATCAATCTATTTAGTCTTTCTATAATTTTTATAGGGCTTACCAGGCCATCATCGTCAAAATCTGGATCAATAAGAATCTCATTAAAGTTAAATATAGTCTTACCAGGTGTAAATACTTTAACTAACGGAATTCCTTTTTGTAACACATCAATATTAGGGGAGAGTAAAACCTCTATGTATGATTTTTTATAAGTTAAATCAATAATGGTGGCTATTCCGAATGTTTGTTCTTTATAGATCATCCAATATCGTTCAGAGAATCTTATAGCATTAATAATTTTAGACTTAAGCTGTGATAATTCAAGCTCTCTTGATTCCATACTATTTTTTTTTATCATCGCATTTGAACTATTCAATCTCAGGCACCTTTAAAGCTAAAATTCGGAATAAATCTTCCATCTGACAATCTGATTGAATCATTTGGGGTATTGATTTTGGAAATTCTTGTTTTATTATATCAAACAAAGAATTCAGATCAAGATCAGTAAATAATAAAAAATCAGTACCGGCTTTTCTTTCTAATACAATTTCTATACCATCAATGGATTCTAATCTCTTAATAGCATCTTCTTTTATCTCATTAAAGTATAATTCGATTTTTCGTCCACGTCCAGGTAATTGGGTAAGTAATTCCCTTGGACGACCATAATCTATCATTCCTCTTTGCCTTCCAAAAATCGCGACTCGATGACAAAAACGTGATTCTTCTGGATAATGTGTTATAACAATCAAAGTTGTATTGAATTGCTCATTAATTTTGGTTAATGCTATCCAGAGATTTTCTCGCACTACGGGATCTAATCCCGATGTCGGCTCATCCATCCAAAGAATAACAGGATTATGAATAAGTGCTAATGCTATACTTACACGCCTTTTTTGACCGCCTGAAAGATTCTGGACTTTTTCATTAATCTTATCCTCAATTTCTAATGATCGTAAGATTCTCTTGGTTCTACTTATGATTTCTTTTTCTGATAAATCATATCTTTTTCCAAAATAGAAAATATTTTGTAACACAGTAAAATTATTATATAACATCAATTGCTGAGGGACGTATCCATAGATAGGTCTCATTTTTTTTGAGTATTTTTTCACGTCCATTCCATAAACTTGATTAATCCCAGTAAATTTCCGCATTCCCAGCAAAGCTTTTACAAATGTAGACTTTCCTGCTCCGCTCTCACCTAATACCCCTAAAATTTCACCATGTTCTAATCTCATTGAAACGGAATCTACAATTAGTTTTCCACCAGCAAATACATTTAAATTTTCACAATAAACTGCAGGAGACTTTCTTAAATATGAGATATTAAATTTTTCTCCAATTCCAAATCTCACTTTTATTTTTTTTGAAATTGTTGCGTTTAAAGTGATGATGGCATTTACAATTCCATATAATAGAAGTAGCATTATTTCAGTCAAGATTATAATTGTGATTAATTCAGTCCATGGTCTAGGGTTAAAAGCTTGATCATATCTAAGTTCTTCTATTAAAATTATACCATAAGGCGTATTTCGTAAGTCTCCACCGAATCCCGGATTATCTCCCATTCCACCTGTATTCGAACTGAAACAATCCTCATACCAATCGATTAATTTTTCTACATCTTCGGGCTGATACTCAGAATCATAAAGTCCCATTGCAGCGAAATATGTTAAAAGGAATGATGTAGGAAGATCGAATATCAAAGAAAGAGCAGGCATAGGATCAAAACTACCCTCATCATTTTGTGCATTTTTTAAAAACTCGATAGGCCCAATTTTTGATAGTGGATCGGTATTTAATAATTTAAAAACAGCTAACCCAAAATATGTTGAAATAGTATCGCTATGAAAACCTAGAATTACAGAAAATCCTCCATCAGCATTCTGACACGAGAATATCCAATGCATTAAATCTTCTTCATCTACTTTGTCTATTGCTCCTAAACTGTCTAATGAAGAAAGAGCCCAATAAGTACTTTCAACCGTAGAAATATTAGTTTTTAATAATGTAAAAAACATATCTCTTAATGGTCCAAAGAAAGCGGTAATTTGATATAGATCAAGACCTAAATTAAATCCGCCATCTGAATTTTGAAGGTCAACTAAGTAATCTATAGTTTTATTGATATTAGGTAGTTCAAAATTATATTCTTCATAATTATAGAACATACCATATATATTTAGAGCACAGAAGGTAGAAAATATACTCGCATCCTCATTAATTTTATATCCAAAACCACCCTCACTATTATCATAGCAATCTTCTACATAATCCCAAATATCATCAATATCTACATTTTCTGGCAAGTTTTCAGAATCAGCTTCAAAATTTGATAATACACCCCAATAATTTGCTTGGATTGAAATTTCACCGAATAAACCATTTTTAGCTTGATGATCATATAACCAATTATAATAACTTCGGCGGTAAAAATTATTATTTACCCTGTTTAAAGTGGTATTTTTTTCAAGAATGTCAATAGATTTCATTGCTGCCCAGCCCGATTTAAAATCTGAGTTATAATTCTGAGTTGCGTTGTCTGGACGATACCCAAAACCCCCGTCCAGTTTTGAACAATTTAAAATATAATATAAAGTCTTGTTTAAATTAGGTATTGTTAAATTTAAATTACTTAAAGTGGAAACTGCAAAGTTAGTTGATTGGACATCTGATTCAGTACCTACTACCATAGAATATCCTCCATCAAGATTATAATAAGCAAAAAAGTATGCATAGATTGCGGCTTTTTGAGTTGAATTTAATTGTAGACCTAAATCTAAATAGGATTGTATTCTATAATAAGTAAGTTCAGGGGTCAAATCAACTAAGGTTGTATTAACAAATCGAGAGATATTTTCATTACTAAGTAGGTCATTCGCTCCCAAAATATTACAAATTCTAATTGCACAATAGGTTGAGATTATATCAGATATGGGAGAAAGTTCATTAAGCTTAAAACCATAACCATTTTTAGCTAATGAATTTCTTAAATATTGAATAATCATACTAATTTTATTGACTTCATATTCTTGATAATGTAAAAACATGAATGAACTATCTAATTTATCAATAGTATCAATAACTTGATAAGTAGAAATCATATTTCCCAATCCATATATATCTGAAAAGGCGCCATTATCATTCTGTTTCTCAAATAGGTAATAAAAAAAAAAATCCTCCAGATCCCTATCCAAATGTTCATTATATCTTGGATTTATTAAATCTGTAGAAGAGAATATAGGATTAGAAAAATTTATTGAGTCTATAGCCCTATAGGTGGACTCTATTGTTGGCTCTATAAAAAGATTAGAATCGGGATTTTGATGACTATTTACAAAATTCAGCATCTCATCTTTTCGATCTCTTACTTCATTTTCATCATAATACGTTATCCATGGATAATTAATGAGACCAATTATAAGTAATTGGGCACCAAAAAAAGCGATTATTATTAATAACATTCTAAATTTGCGTTTGGTCTTGGAATCCGTTAACTTTCCACCTCCTCCATAGAATCTTGCTGTAGTCTTATTAAGCGCTCTTTCTCCTCCTCTTCTTGAATTCTCAGTTGGAAGTATCTTCTAAATGATGCGACATCTCTGCTCATAGCATTTATTTTTATATCATTTTTCATCATGAACTTAATCAATTTTGAAAGATTCTTACCAAAATCATCCATGAGCACTTCCAATATCTCATTTCCAACACGAATCGTTTTAATGTTAGTGGCATCCGGAAAACTTTTTACAATATTTATTTTTTCCTCATTTAAATTCTCTATCGAAAAACGCGCTACCATACCATTACTAGGTAAGGATGTAATTAGATTCGAATTAGAGTCAAATTCTAAAAGTTTTCCATCTCTTAAAATAGCCGCGCGATCAACAATTAATGCCGCTTCCATATCATGGGTTATTAAAAACATAGTAGTACCCAATCTACGGTTAAGTTTTTTTAAGTATGAAAGGATATCATACCGCTTCGCCGCATCTACACCTGTAGTAGGCTCGTCTAAGAAAAGAATTTCGGGCTTATGGATTAAACCAATAGCCATAGATACTCTTTTTTTTTCACCCCCGCTCATTTTTTTTAATGGTTTAATCCAAGTATCTTCTGGGATATCTAAAATTGAAAATAATTCTTTTGCGATACTATCTGCTTCTTTTTTTTTCATAGCGTAGCATGAAGCAAAAACCTCTACATTCTCAAGAGGTGTTAAGTCATAATATAGATTGAGTTCTTCCAGTTGAGGAACATACCCAATATTACTCAATATTTCAGAGTGATTTTTTTTACGTCCAGGACTTAAATTTGTTACAATTACATTACCAGTCCAATTTTTTTGGCTAATTTGACAAGTTAAAACACGAATTATAGTTGTTTTTCCTGCTCCTGAGATTCCAAAAAAACCGATTATCTCTCCTTGCTTCACATTAAAAGAAACATTGTGAATAATCTTTTTTTCTCCAAAACTTACTTCTAAATTCTCTACATTCACAACAACCTCTTTTAAATCTGTAGTACTCACCAAATTACACCTCATATCGTTTTCTATTCATTACTAAAAATGAGATAATAATGAGTACTGTGCTTATTCCAAGTAACCAAAAAAAATCCAATCCAATAAAAGATTTACCTTTAGAGAGAATTCCTTTTATTATCGGAGCACCATGAGATAACGGGAGCATATAAGCGATAGTTTGTAAATATTCGGGCATTGAATCTATCGGGACAAACATACCACTTAATAAAATAATAACGATGAAAAATGCAAAGTATAGCTGATTTGCCTCGGTTTTTGTATTACTCACGGTACTGATAAACATTCCTAAACTCACACCTGCAAAACCTAACATATATAGAGCAAGATATAAATCAACAACATTTCCTGCAATATAAAGACCATTAGCAATCGCAACTGTGAGGACCAGAAAGACTTGAAGTGCTAATACAATGGAATAAACAATAAATTTAGAGAGCAGAATTTCCGCTTTTTGTACCGGAGTAAGTAAAAGTCTTGCTATAGGTTTCTCTTGGACGACCACTAAAATGGTAAGAACAAAGGAAATCCCAAAAGTCATAAATGGTAATAGGATCGTCATATTATAGTTGTACCTAAAATTATAATTTGAAGGAACTGAAAATTCCTCATATTCTTGTAAAACATATTCAGGTTCTAAATCATTTTCCTTCACAAATATTTTAATGGAATCTTGGACAGCATTAAGCTTATCTTGAATACTAACCGCGTCTGACGCATCCGGTATAAGTTCTATAATCCCCGGATAACCTGTTAACAACAATTCTGAAAATTCAACAGGTATGACGATTATACATTCTATATTTCCATCACGCATTTCATTTCTCGCCGTTTCCATGGCATATTCATCCTCAGATTCGCTTGCATCATAAAATTCAATTAATTCTAATAATTCTGACTCTTTTACTGCGTCTAAATAAGCACTACTATAGTTATCCCAGGTTGTTGTTTCTGTATAATTATTTTGATTAACGAAAGTATTAGAGTCATAACTAACGACGCTGACTTTTATAGGGATAGTGACTGAAGCACTTGTTGACATAAAAGCAAAGAGCATAATTATTGCAGGAGGCATAGCAAGTGCGATTAATAGATTCATTTTATCTATTTTAAGGAGCTTAAACTCTTTTTTGATTTGTCGAACGATTCTCCATAAACTATATTTTATCATTGTTCCGCTATTCCATTTTTCATTTATTTTGGATTTTGCCAATCTAGAATTACACCTCCATCTTCTTAAACCTAAATGCTATGTATGCCATAACGGCAAAACTAGCTGATATTAGGGCTAAACTTCCTAAGTGAGTATAATCAATTGAGAGTCCTTTCATTGTAATATTGATAATAAGTGGAATGGAATGGCTTAATGGCAATGAATTAATTATAATTTGCATTGCGAGCGGTAAAGATTCAATATTTATAAATGCGCCCGAGAACATAATTACTGTAATAAAGAGCATCATATATAACTGATTAGCAACTTGTTCAGTTTTAGAAATTGCTGAAATAAATAGACCCATACATATTCCACAAAAACCAGTCATCAATAATACTACATAAAGCTCAAAAAGAGAACCAAGACAATATAATCCGAAAATTGCCGACATAACAAAAATTTCTGTTACTTGTAGAATCATGATAATTGTATTGGCTATTAATTTACTCAAAATAATCTCATCTTTAGCGGTAGGTGTTAACAACATACGCGGAAGTGGCTTTTCTGAGACAATTGACAAGGATGTGAGATTCATTAATAATCCTAATATAAGCATTGAGGCAATCAAGGCAAAGGCATAGTTTAGAACTTGGGATTCCCAAAATGGCACTTCGTATTCTAAATAAGGGGCCATTGTGGTAAAATTCACCGTTTTACCTATTTCTAATCTAAATTTACCAATTGGTTCTTGCAGGGCGACTTCAACCGCATCCTTAGCTTGTTGATCAGAACCATCAATATAGTAAATGATTTTTGTATCAGTATCATTTGTAATGGTTTCTGAAAAATCATCAGGTAATATTATAAAAACATCAATGATCTCATCTCTTAACAGCTCAACGCACTTATCAAAAATTTTATCATAATCATCATCATTTTCACTTTCAAAATCCTCAAAGAGACCCCATGCTTCGCATTCATCTGCAACTATATCTATAAATATATCATCATAACCATCTGTAGAGTTATAGCAATAGCATGGTTCTTTATCTCGAGTTATAATTGCGGCATTAAAATAGGCTGTCGGACCACCCCCGCTTGTTAATCCGAAGATTATAATTAAAATGATAGGAATAACAAAAATTAATACTAATGTTCGCTTATCCGACTGTATACGACCGAATTCTTTCTTTACTAAACCTCTTAAATACATATCTAGCTCCTAAAGTTGGACAAATTTTAGTAAATAAAGATCTCTCTTTTTTAGTTATATAATTCATTTTGATTTTTAACATTAAAAATCTTTTCTGACAAAAGCTTTAAGATTAATAAAGGTTTAGTTGGTCCTAAAATTAAAAAATAAGGAAAAAAACTTAATGCTCTATAGGTTTAAGAGCCTTTTTTAAGGATTTTCTTCTTTTATCTTTAATTATTAATTCCCTGAATTCTCTGTTATCTTCATCGATAAATTCCCAAAAGAGATCATATATTTCCTTAAGTGACAAGTCTTTTCTTTTACCAGATTCTCCTCTTCTTTCAGGAATTGCATTTAAATCAGTGCCACTAAGGTTTTTTGGATTATATTCAAGAAAATTCCCTTCCATTATAAGATTCTCAAATAACTCCTCATCATTATTTTTTGAGCTTTCTTTTTTGTTCTTAAAAGTGCTTTTAACTTCCATTCTTTTAGGAGTAACCTCAAAATCTATCTTCTGATAACCTCGAACTTTAAAGTTTTTGTCTATAAATGCTTGGAAATGGTGATTACATAACATCCCTTTTTGAATTGAAACTGTTGTTAGTTGTTTCGCTTGATTAATAATAGATTCAGGTATATCTAATAGTTTTTCAGACTTGCAAATTGGACAAATAATTTGGACTTCTCTTATTTTGCTAACGGTTGTCATAATACTATTTAAATTCACTAATATGTCTCTCGTATATCCTAAAATTCTATACAAACCTATAAAAACATCTGGAATTTTAAAGACTAATTACCTTAAATATCCTAATATTTAAGGTTCATGGAATATTAGACTTATTATCTTTTAAGGATAAATTTATGATTTTTTGATATAAATGACAGATTTAGACTTTTTTTTTAATCCTCAGACAATAGCTATTATTGGAGCTTCAGATACCATGAGATTCGGATATACTACAACCAAATATCTTTTAAATTCAAAATTTAAAACATATCCTGTCCATTTGACTAAATCGGAAATATTGGGGCATAAGGCTTATAAAAATATTAAAGATATACCAGATGATATTGAATTAGCAATTATCTTAGTTGGAAATAAACATGTACCACAAGCAATAAGAGATAGCATTGATAAGGGTGTAAAGGGAATAATATTAGAATCGGCTGGCTTTGCCGAGACAGAGCTCGATAAAAATATTAAGCTACAAGATGAAATTATCGAAATTATTAAAAAATCTAAGACAAGGGTAGTCGGTCCAAATTGCGTAGGTATTTCTAATTTTAATAACGAGTTCACGAGTACTGAAGTACAATTCCACCGGGTGGTCAAAGGTAATATCTCAATTATTGCACAGTCTGGAGTGCTTGGTAATGTTTTTATTGATTGGGGGGCAAGTCAAAATATTGGATTTTCAAAATCCATTACTCTCGGGAATAAGATCGATATAGATGAAGTAGATATGCTTGAATATTTAAATAATGATTCTGAAACTAAAGTAATTACATTGTATTTAGAAGGCACGAAACGGGGTAAAGATTTGATGAAAGTTTTAAAAAATATGACAAAACCCGTCTTAATTCTAAAAAACGGTCGTAGTGATATCGGTTCTAGGGCTGTTAAAAGTCATACTGGTTCAATTGCAGGAAATGACAGGATTTATGATGCGATGTTCAAACAACACCCTGGAGTCTTTCGAGTTGAAAACTTTTATGAGTTATTCAATATTGCTCATATCTTTTCTACACAAACTTTACCTAAGGGTAAAAATATAGCTGTCGTAACAGGTTCAGGAAGCTTGGGTATTTTAGCTTGCGATGAAATAAAAAAACAAGGATTATCACTAGCATCATTAAGTGAAGAATCTATTAAAGAAATTAGAGATATTATACCAGATTGGGTATCCATCGGTGGAACCATTGATTTGGGACCTTCCCAGGGAACAACTTTAATACCTTCACTTAAGGTATTATTTAAAGATAAAAACGTTGATGCCATTTTGTTTATATTTACGGTCCCAAGAGGCCCATTAGAAGAGTTCGAGGGATTTGGCGCAGGGATAAAGATGTCATTTCGGATATTAAATAAATTATCAAAAGAGACAAATAAACCTTTCATAGTCGTTAGCTTTGGTTCACGTTGGGTTTTTGAATTTATTATGAATGCCTCATCAAAATTCAAGATTCCTGTGGTTGATAGGATAAAACATGCCGTTATGGCATTAAAAATGATGTACGAATACCACCACTCTTTATCAAATAGAGAGAAATAATACAATAAAGATCAGATAATTGAACTCGTAAAGAAATAATTTACTAAAGATATCAATTCATAGAAAAAATTCGCATTTTAAAAAAAAGTAAATTAGACTCCAAATTTATTTATAACTCTTAAGTAATAGGCATGTATGTCTTTAATTGTCTGGGAGTCAAATCCTTTAAAAGTAAAATCATTTAAAATATTCTCAAAAATTGGATATTTCTGAGGATTGGATTTTGTAAGATAAGCACACAAGAGAGCATTAATTATAGCATCTACGTCTTCTTTCAATTTTGTAGCTATAAATTCGTCTTCTTCAATTTCTTTTCGCAGACGGGAAAATTGTGTTTCTAAAAATTGTTTAAGAGCGATATTTCTACATCCTAATGCGTTTTTTGTATAACCTTGATAGTAGTTGTAAAATTCTTCAAATGTCAATTCCTGTCCATTATTGAGCGACTTTACTGTATAATTTATCATTTTAAGATGATTTCTCAAAATATTCTCAACTTTTACACCTTTTATATCATCAGATACTTCATTAGATAACTTTTGATCAATATTTATCTGTCTGAGATATTCTTGCCTTTCATCCAAGCTTATCTCTTTAATAGCTTCTTTCATTGGTTCAGATGCGAATTTATTTCCCTCTATCAGACCTTCGATTAGAGGAGATGATTCGATATTCATGTCCAAAATATTCGCAATAATCTGAATCATTTTTTCTCGATTTTCCGGTTGATTTGCTACCATCGGATATGTTTTAATCCCTAATATATTTTCAATATTATCGATATCCATTGCATTGTCAAGATCTTGTTTATTTCCTAAAATAGCAATACGGGCATAGGGAGCCTCATCATTTCTTAAATCAATGAAAAACCTGCTTTTTTCCACATTTAAGGGAGAAGAATCCGTGACTACTAATACAGCATTGCTTCCTTTTATAAATCCTTTCCATAAATAACTAAATTGTTCTTGGCCTGCAAAATCGAAAATTTGAAATTCTAAATCGCCGATTTTTGCCGTGGCTACATCTCCCGAAATAGTTGGAATATGATGAGAAGGAATTTCATCCATCCTAATCAAGTTTTTTGTTGTTGTTTTTCCTACTCCAGAGTATCCAACAACGGCAATCTTCGGTTTAATATTTTTATGCATCGAATCGATATACTTGTTAAGAATTTTAATTTTCTCTGGATCCAATGTATTTTTACTAAGATCTGCTTCAAATATCTCTAAAAATTCATTCTTAAATCCATCCATCTCAGGTTTAATTAAACTGAAATAATCATCCATTAAGCCTGTTATAAATATATATATAATATCTAATTCAAGATCAACAACATATGAAACTCTGTATTTATAATAATCAAAAAATCCTACTGCATTTTCTTTTTCTTTAATTGCATCTTTTTTGATCTTGAAACGAAGATCCTCTATCTCTCCTCTTTTCAATGCATTAGCGTATAATCTTTCATATATAATATCATCCTTTTTAATAACAATAACTTGTCTAAGCAATTTTCACACTTCTTAACGTTTGATAAAAAATTCTTCTAAAATTCTAGAAAAATATTGATTTAAAAAATTTAGTAAATCCAAAAAGAGATATTCCCTGTTTAGAAATCATTAATTGTAAGAATAATTATTTTTTGTATTAGTATATTTGCTTAAGAAAATACCTTTAGAAGATGATAGTTCAAGATAACTTTTCATTTTTAATCTATTTTTTTAAATTTTAGTGTTCTATAACACTTGAAAAATAGAATTTTTTTATAAGTTTTTATTATATAGTAGACTACTTAATTTTAAATTAAAAAAAATAGGATTTGAATAGGTTTGTCGTATCTCGAACGCACTATCTATTGGTTCTTAAAAAATAGAATTTTTGGAGGAATTCAAAAGCTTAAACAAAGGGAGTATATCCTATTTGCTCTTATTATCTTCGTGGTTATGTTGGTTAATACCATATTTGCCGTGTTATTTCATCTATGGAAAATAGGATCTCTAGATCTTATTAGAACGATGCTTATATTTGAGTTATTTATCTCGTTTGCTATTATAATTTCAGGTATAATTATAGGGAGGATTAAGAACTTAGCAGTTTATTATTTGATTGCTAGCATTATAATATTTGGCGCCATATGGGCTTTCATCTCTCTCGACTGGACTTACGAATCACCACTCTTCACATTTGCGAAGTTATTTTTCTTTTTTGCGTGGATTTTAATTTCAGGAATTTCGTTATTTTTCTTGACGTTATACTTTTTTACTTCATTTCCGAAAAAAGTAATTACATTAGGTATGCCAAAAGACCATATATTCTTTGGGTCGGCACTTAAAGCTGTCGCGCTCATTACAATACCCCTTTATATTTATATGTTTTTTCAAGGTGACCCCTCATCTATTCTATTTGGTTGTTTTGGAGTACTAAATGCTTTAATTGTGTTAGGTTTAATGCAAAGAGCTCCCAAAAAAGTTGACTCTAAACCTGGTATCGTGAACTTTGCAACTGCCATTGGGGTCTTTAATATGGCTCTATTTTATCATTTGATTATGAGTTTTCGCTATACCAATGAGAATGCTTTTTCATTAGTTATTGAAATTATCATGCTTTTAATTAGTGTGTTATATTTAGTTCAAGTTCTCACTAGAAGAATTTCAGAATCACCAGATCGACCCATACCGTTTGAAAATCCAGTGCAATTTCAATCAAGGCTCTATTTTACACATCATATGAAAAAAACTTTTGGAGAACGAGGTGTAGTTTTGATGGTTTTAGGTATCGCTCTCGGATATCATATGGTATATCTAGATTCTTTTTTCGTAAGTGACGCATATATTGGCCATTTTCCGATATTAGCTACATATATAAATCCTGGTTTAAAAATTAGTGATTTATACCACCGTATTTATTTAATCTTTTCGTTTCTTATCATTTTAATTTCCTGGTTAACATTTAAATCATCTTCTCGTTTTAAAGAATTTATGGTGGACAAATTCACGGTAAAGCAAGTATTTAGATATATAGGAGGCTTTTTCATGAAACCAGAGGGTGGAGAATCCCCATTTGAAATAGGAGTAAAAATGGTGGGTAAAAAAATTGGTGAGAATGTAAAAAGTTGGAGAAATAAATGGCGCGAATCAATTGAAAACTTACTTAAAGATGATACTGATAATGAATTTCAGGATTAATTTAATAATATTAATTTAAAAAAAATTTTGATTATAATCTAATCTAAGTTTTTATTTTCAACAAAAAAAAATTTTAATTATTTTTTTAAAAACTTTAAATTTATCTTATTTGCTTTTAGTATTATTTATATAAATTTATTTTTATTAAAATTAAAAATGAAGACTATTGAACTATTTAAAAGTGAATTAAACTTATGACTGAGATTATAACATATATTTTTGAATTTATAACAATGGTAATCTCCTTTTCTGCGACATTAATGCTTATTAACCAGAAAAAATATTCTCAAGTACCTCTTGGAAATAACTTTCTTGCTCTTGCTAACAGCTGCGTAGGAATTTATGCATTATCTACAATTATATATTCATTTATAGGTCAAGAATGGGCAGTAATAGCTTTTCTCAAACTTGGCATGGTTGCAGTAACAATAGCTGTATTGTTTTTATTCTTCACTATGCAAACACTTATATATTCCAGCAAATGGATTAAAATCCATAAATTTAGATTCTGGGTTCCATTACTCATATCGCTGGTAATTTCGCTTGTGCTAATTATTACCGATTTCATTGAAGTTAAAGATGCTGCAACGGCAGAAACGCATTTCCAACCGATCCCATTTGCTTTATTTGCTATTTTCGTTGCTTCCATGTTAATCTATTCCGCCTTTTCTCTCCATTACTTCGGTATCAGAAAAAGTACAGGTAATTCAAGAAAGCGTATGCAATTCTTTTTTATAGGTTTAATCCTTATCATTAGTGCGCTAATAGTAGATGTTTTAGGTAATATAATTGAGAATGAAATCTTATTTGATACACTATTATTTGGAATTTTATCATGTGGAGTAACTTTTGTGGCAGGATCTTTTTTCGGTAAAAAAGCAGTTGAATAAATTATTGAGAGACTTAATTAATTAAACAAATATTTTTATTTTATCATCGACTTGCAAAAATAATTTCTAAAAAGAATTAATCAATACCCTCATATAAAGTAAATTTTAGAATTTTAGTTTAGAAAAATTCAACCTGAAATTTGAGGTGTTCAAGTCATATGAAAATTATAGGTATTGTGGGTAGTCCTAGAGTAGATGGGAATACCCAAATATTAGTGCAGTCAATTTTAGCAAGTGCTATGGAGAATGGGGCAGAGACTAAGATATTCAATATACACGAAATGGATATAAAACCATGTCAAAGCTGTTATCATTGTAAAATAACAGATGAGGGATGTGCAATAAAGGATGATATGCCACAATTATTTGAAGAAATTATAAAATCAGATGCGGTGATAGTTGGGTCGCCTATATATTTTGGACAAATGTCTGCTCAATTAAAAATATTCGTTGATCGTCATTTTTCCCAAATAGGAAGAGATTTTAAAAGCAAGATTGGAAAAAAGGATTTGGTGTTAATTTTTACTCATGGTAACCCTAAGAGTGATATGTTTAAACAATATATTGATTCTACTTCAAGATTATTTGGTTTTATGGGTTATAATATGCAAGACTTATTGCTTGCCGCTGGAGTTCGTAGACCCGGTGCTATTTATGAAAAAGAAGAATTGATGCAAAAAGCAAAAGAAATAGGAGAACAATTAGCACAAGTAAAAGAGTAAAATGATAAGACATAAGAATATCTAAGCTAATGAAATTATTAGATTAATTTTTTACTATTCTTGTTTTTTTTTAGACCATACAACCCATTCAAAAATAATTTAAACATGAACTTTTTCAATATGACTGATTTTCCAGATTTTTAAACTTATGCAATCTCTTAATGGATTTCAGTTTTTCATTTTTGTTTAACCGAGCTAAACTAATTGCATCTTCTAAAACTTGAGCACATTTTTCCATCCTTTTAACATTCGTAAAATATGGTATCCCATCTTTACCTCCTACTGCAAAGGAAAATTTGGCCGGATCTTTCCAACTTGGAGGTTCCCCCCATATAAATTCTGAAATCAAAGCTAAAGCTCTTATCATTCCTGGCCCTAAGCCCCTAATTTTTAATAATTCAGTATAATCATTCACCGCGAGTTCCTTAGCCATATCTACACATTCCCATTTTAGGGTGAAAGGGATAGGCATGTCAAGATGGGGGATCTTTATTAGTTCAATAGATTTATTAGGAGTTAGAAAATCATCTAAGTTAGTCTGATTAGAGTCTTTTAATTTACTTATATATCTCTTAATTCGAAGAGAACCTTCTGCTACTAAATCTAGTGAAACTTTTCTACAGTTTTGACTATCTTTAGATGCCATATCTAATACAATATCTTTTAAAATTTCTGAGCTAATATCGGAGTGTGGACTATTAAGAAAGTTTGTAAGTCCCTCAGAATGCCAGTGATATCTTCTTGCTTTCTTTATATTTCCATCCATACCCTGCTGAATAATTGCCCATTTTTCTTCTGATACAAACATATTATGATGGTATAATGAGAATCCATCTTGTACAGCAGCATTGTCTATTTTGGCAACTAATCTACTAATCTCATTAAGTTTTTCGATATCATCCATATTATAATCCAAATTTTTAGCACTTTTTTGTAAATGCTCTTTTACCTGAAGGGATTTTTTTCCTTTCCCTCCAGCAACAATAATCCCATGATCTCTAGGATTTAGTACTTCGCTTAATACTCCACCTAATACTGTTGTAACACCACTGGAATGCCAATCATATCCTAAAATGCAAGCTAAACCTTGAAACCAATAAGTATCAGATAATCTTTTTAAAATTCCCTCTGAACCTTCCATATCATATAGTATTTTGAAAATTGGCTTTCCTAATAACACCATTCGCTTAAATAACCATGATGGGGCTTTACCTCCATGAAGAGGAAGTGTCGCCACTCCAACTTTCTTCATTTAATCAATTTAGGGTAAAAAAATCGTTATTTATAAATAAATACAATTTGTTTTTCTATTAAAAAAAACCATCCCTCTAAATTATTGATTTTTATTATTCTTTTATTAATATATAACATCACTGCATCATTCCTATGAAATAATTTTCTAAACAATTCTAAAATTAATAACATACTATAATTTAACAAATATCTATGAGTAATACTAACTTCTAATTTTTTCATACTCCTTTTAAATGATGGATAATTTTCATACTAGAGTATTATTATGACGGAGTTAATTCTAAAACCAATTGGAATAGTTCAAAATAAGGCAAATAAAGAAGTGTTAAGATATTCGAATAAAGATATAAAGTTAGATCTTAATGTAGCATTAACTCAAGGTAGTGATTTAATAAATTCCAAGATTATAGTAAAGAAAGAATATATTGACTGTTTAGACGGAATTGAAGATTTTTCACATCTTGTCATATTATTTTGGACTCATAAGGTACCAGATCAAGCACGTCAAATTAAGAAAGTTCATCCTGCTGGATTGAAAAAAATGCCAATTAAGGGAATTTTTGCTACACGCTCACCAGTAAGACCCAATCCTATTTGTAAAACAACAGTTAAACTAATAGAAAGAAAAGGAGATACATTGATCGTCGAAGGTTTAGATGCCATAGACAATACACCTGTGCTTGACATAAAACCACACATACCCTTTTATGATTCCCCCCTCAATATTAAATTAGCAGATTGGATGTATTCATTAATGGAAGAATTAAAAAATTTAACAAGCAATTCAGATTTAGAAGAAAAAAAAAATCCATATTCAATAAATATTCGTTCTCATCCTTGTTTAAGCCCTGATCAAAAAAATTCATGATTTTGAAAAGTAAGCAAATACTGCTACATTATCATGTAGACATTCCAATTTTCTTCATTTAGTCTATCCAAAAGTAAAAAATAATATATTAATATTTTATAATCATATTACTTCATTTTAAAAAAAAAGTATCCTTGAAATTATTAATTTTTATTAAAGTAAACATCAGGGGTTAAATTTTGAAAAAAAACAAACTAATTGTACTTTATATTATATATTTATTCCTTGTTTCTACAATAAATATAAATTATCAACAAATTTCATATACGGAAAGTCCAATAGTTTCTGAAAACGATGATTTAGCAATTAAATCCCCTTCTGTTTCCCTTATTGATGCAAAAGTTCATATTAATGCATCAGATATTATACGTCAGCTTCCTGCTAATATTTATGGAACTAATATCAATTTTATTAATAATGGTTCTGGAATTTTAAATCCAAACAGTTTAGAGATCTATGATGGGGTAATTGAACGATTTAAGACCATGAACTTAGCTACAATCCGATTTCCTGGTGGAAGCCTTTCTGAAAAATATAAATGGTGGGAGGGTATTGGCCCTAAGTCGTCAAGACCTATAGGAATTAATGCTTATACAGGAGGCCCTACAACTAATAATTATGGTATAGATGAACATTATGATTTTTGTAGTGCAATTGGAGCAATCCCGACTATAACTGTAAATTTTGGGAACGGAACATCATTAGAAGCGGCAAATTGGGTGGAGTATTGTAATGGTGAGATTCCTGATCCGGTCACTCAACCTTGGACAACTGATTCTTTTAAAGGCAATGAAACGGCAGATCCTGGATATTTTGCATGGCTTCGTGGACAATATGGTCATCCAGAACCATATAATATCCAAAATTGGGAAGTAGGCAATGAAGTGTATAATGATTGGACAGATAATTATAACGCTACAGAATATGCCACCAGATTTATAGTCTATTATGATGCAATGAAAGCTGTAGATCCGACTATAAAGATTGCTGCTGTGGGTTATGAGGAGCCTAAGGGGATATGGAACAATTCTAAGCGAGATACTAGAGCTTGGAATCAAGAGGTAGCAAGAGTAGCCGGAGCAAAAATGGATGCTCTTCATATCCATACGTATGGGCCCGTCTCTGAGGATGGAAAAACGATATTTTTTTGGGGGAATAGTGAGGTAACTCAGACCGTAAATATTCCACAAGCAGGTGATTATGAAGTATGGATCACGGCAGAAGGTATGAATGGCGTATACGGGCCGTATCCAAGTAGCCTTAATAATTATGCGAATTTGAGTATAAATATTAATGGGATATCTCAGGTTAATTTTTCCGTAGTTATAGGAAATCCTAGGTTATATAACCATACTTTACATTTTCCAAGTGCTGGAGATTATCAATTAGGAATAGAATTTTATAATGATGGACTTGGTAAAGATATCATGATGTTGAATGAAGTGTATCTTAAGAACAGAACATCAGAAATCTTAGTTGAATACATAAATCAGACAGTTATTTACAATGCAGTAATGGCCACAGCAAACTATCGAGGTGAAGCCGTCTATAATATCAGTAAGATTCTAGAAACTGAGACTGGACGAGATGATATTGAAATATGGGTTACGGAATTTAATACACTTTATAACACTATTGGTTTTGGTATCGATCAACCTCAAAAATTTCAATCCGCAGTAGCGATGGCAGATATGGCACTTCAATTTGCTAAAAATGGCGCACATATCATACAACAATGGTCATCCATAAATGATTTCTACTTAGATCTAATGCATGAAGCGCGAACCTTAGGAGATTCTAGCTTGTTTCACACTTTAGACGTGCTTATTGAGGGATGGGGACAATATTTAATAAACTCTAGTGTAATGTGTCCATCATTCGATTTAGAAACCCAAATTGGTTGGATTCCTCCTCGTAAGGATATGCCCTTTTTGGATGTTCTGCCTACATTAAATGACGATGAACTCTCTATAATCCTTATAAATAAGCATCCTACTCAATCGCTCAATGTGTGTATAGATGTAGAAGGTTTTACAAGCAAAGAAACAGCCTCGCTAAAAATTGTTAATGCGAGTTCCATTAGTGCCATGGATTTTAATTTACCAAGCAATTATTATAATTATACAATTGGTAAGGTAGGGCAAGCGTTAAAAATCAACAATACTCATATTATCTCATATCCCTCCTATGATAATGCCTTACCATTGGAAGGGACATTGGAATTTTGGATAAAACCTGAATGGGATGGAGATGATGGGAAGGAATATCCAATTTTGTCAATAGGGCAAACATTTCAACTTATAAAACATAGTGGCTCTGCAATCGCAGTTGCGTTAATTAATGACAACTGGACGGAATTTAAAGTTGTTTTTGGTCCTTGCGCATCATGGAATGCAGGAGAGTGGCATCATATTGCTCTAGCTTGGGAATTCGATAAGGAATTGGTATTATACCTAGATGGAGTCAAACAGACACCAGAAACCCTCAAGGGATTTCATTTTTATTTCGAACATCGGGAACCTATACGTATTGGTTCATCTACTTTTAACCGTGGATCTAACGTAAATGCAAGTTTGGACGAATTCCGAATGTCAAGAATTGCAAGATCTGAAGCTCAGATTATCAACGATTATAATGATGGTTTAGGTGGAATACCATTAACTGTCGATGGAAATACGACAATTCTTTTTCATTTCGATAATTCCATAGAAGATAGTGAGATTGATCAACAAACATTAATTTCAGAGAAAATAATTCCATTTCAATCTTCTGGTGGTAGGATTTCACTCCCGAGATGTAGTATTAGTTTATTAAAATTACAAAAAGTTCAAAGCCCTTCGATTGTTCTGGAAAACGGTGGAGGTAATGGGAAAAAGAGTAAATCTGAGACTTTTATTCTAGGATATAGTATAACCATTCTCATTTGTATAACGGTAGTGACCTCTGCAATAATCTTAAAGAAATTAAAGAAGATCAAGCCTAAAAAACTCTAAAATTTTTAACCTTTTTCTTATTTATTTTTTTCTAAATAAATCAGCTGTAGATTTTCATTAATTTTCTCTGATCTAAATTGATGATATCCGAGTTTTTGATATAAATAAAGATTTCTTTCACTTTTATACCCTGTGAATAATTCATAACGCTTAACATTATCAAATTTGGTTTCAATTTCTTTCAAAAGCTTTGTTCCTATACCCTTATTTTGAAAATTTGGATAAACAATGAGTTTCCCTATATAACACGTATCATCTCCCTTATAGGCTCTTACTGAACCAATAATTTTACTCTTTATCACACTTTTTAGAAAAAGTTGAAAAGAAAAATCTTCTTTAATCTCATCTAAAGTCTGAGTCAATGGTGGAATTGAATAATCATTATAAATTTCAGCTTCACTAAGATAAGCTAATTTCTGGAGTTTAAGAATTTCCTTTAAATCATATTTTAAGGCTTTTTCAATTTTCATTAAATTTTTATAGTTAACCATAAATATTAAGCTTCAATCATAAAATGAGATAGTAAATCAAATGCTCAAGGCAAATAAAAATCGTGATATTTAATGGAAAGTGAAGGATTAAAACTCTTAAAATCTCGTAGAAGCATCCGAAGTTTTGAGGATCGCCCTATTGAGGATGAAATTTTAACTGAAATATTTGAAGCATGTCGCTATTGTATGAGTGCTGTAAATAGACAACCTTGGGAGTTCTATGTAATTCGAAATAAGGAACTTATAAAAAGCATAGCTAAAGAGTGTACTACGGGACCATTTGCAGCAAATGCTCCTATTCTAGTTGTTCTCGTCGGAGATAAAGAAATTCAACCAAATTGGTATATTCAAGATTTAAGTTTCATTTCACTGCAATTAGCATTAGCAGCATGGACCTTTGGTATTGGAACATGTTGGATCGGAAGAATAAATCGAGATATTGTAAAGGAAATTTTGGGATTGAAAGAAAAAGATCACGTATTAACCGTACTTCCATTAGGGTATCCAAAAGGAGAAATACCAGATCCTCGACCCCGTAAATCTCTGAAGGAATTTGTTAGATATCTCGATTAAAAAAAGGATTAAATAAGAACTAATTAATATAAAAAAAAATTATTTTTATTGATTTTTCTTTTTTTATGATATAAAGCGCTTTTTCATCCAGTTCGGCAAAATAAAACCACAATAAAACTCAAAAGCGCTGGAAATTAATATAAGTCTGGCAACTGTTAATAATAGTATTGAAGTTGAGCTAAAAATATCCAAAACTGAGCCAATAATAAACGAGTAAAAAGCTAGAAAAAGGAATTTCCCTCTTAACTTCACTTCAGGATCATCCGATTTAAAAGATTCCCACGCAAGCATAGTACCTGTGATAAGAAAAATGATTAATAACGAGAATAGGAAGAGATTTACCCACAATCTATAGTTCATATCAAAAGTACCTGAAAATTCACCGATGGCAGATGGATTTGTAAAAAGATTTAGCAGAAAGTAAATTTCAATCAAGATTCCTTCTATTATAAATATTCCCACAATCAGCTTACGCTTTTTAATTTCTTTAAATATACAAACAACGGTAATCCAAAAAATCTGTACAATAGGCAGAAAGAAAATGGCAATGAATAAGAGAATTTCAATGCTAAGAACTATGCCAAATAATAAATACGTTAACAGTGAAATTGAACTAGGAGTCCAAGGAGCAGACATCCCGATCCACGTAAATCCGATTAATAAATAAGTCCGACGTTTAAGTTCAAAGTATTTTGAGATAATTATCAATCCAATCAGTATTGAAATAGAAACAAAAATAATACTAAACACTCCATTCGCAATATCTATGGGTTGTAAAGCCATTTTTTTACCTCTGATTAAAATTCTATAATTTAATAATCATATTCTAATTAAATTATATATATAAGTTTCTTTTAGAAGAAAAATAAGTTTAATAACAGTAAAATTTGAATTAAGCTTTTTTACTGCTTCTGAGATCATAAAGTCCAGAGGGATCATCTATAACTAAATATTTCTCAGCTCGAATTGCGATGGCATGTAAGTAGTCGAACTCAAAATCCACATACTGCTCACAGGAAGAACAATAATACTTTACGGAACTATCTGCTTTAAAGAATTTAGGTTTTAATTTTTTAAAGCAATATGGGCATTTCTTAGGCTCTGTATCATATGCCTCAATGATTTCTCTAATTTTATCCAAATCAGTCATTGTTTAATCTCTAATTTGA
>JBHLNT010000022.1:0-39062 GCA_048941265.1 Promethearchaeota archaeon | reverse complement strand
AGCAATTACTCATTGAAATCTAACCAGTAAAATCAATATATATTATAATATAATTACAAAATTAGCTTATCTTCACTAGTAAACGGTTTCTAAAAAATTTCACGGATTTTTAATATAAAAAAGAAAAAATTATATAATTTAAAAGAAAATTTAGAAATTTTTGATGCTTAAACTTAATTTAGGTTTTTTAAAAATATTCCAAAAACCGGGACAACCCAAATTAAGAGTGCAAAGAGCATTATCCATTCAAAAAGTGGTGTATAATACATTAGCATTAATGCAGCTGTTAGAAATGGGAAGATAATCATATATAATCCGAGTAATCGGGGAATTTCAGTCTTGTAAAATAATATAAGCAATCCATAAAAGATACTTGAAAAAACTACACCCCCAAAAACAACATGTGAAAAGATAAAATGCAACCCTAAAGAGGTGGTTCGGTCCTCTGAAAACAACCCAACCATGAAAAAACCAAAGAATCCTGTAAACATACAAAATGATCCTAAACTGCTTAATCGATATCTCATTCGAGAAAATTCACCTGATTCAATGGGATTTGGAGCAAGTCTGTATTCCATGTAAAAAATGGCAGGTATCAATAAAATTGATGTAATCATTGCACCATAATCTAAAAAATAGGGCAATGGTGTATGATTAAAAGATCCCATATCACTAATATAGTTATCAATAATATTGTACCCGTCAGGATCAAATTGAGCAACAATAAATCCAATAACTAACGCTGAACAAAAGGTTATCATAGAGGAAATAATGGAATATTTCACGACTTTAGGATTTATTAAAAAATCGTCATAAATATGACTCTTCCATTTTATTAATGATTCATAAAAACCCATCATAAATCTCCTTAAAAAGTGATAAGAATGTGTTAAAAAAATAACTAAAGATCAATTTGAAAGAATAAGTTAATGATAAATAAAAAATCTCACTAATAACTTTTTTAATATCCCTTTTTGTTGAGTATTTTACAATTTTGGAGAGATTTTAACTCTAAATAGTCTAAGCTTTTTTTAATATTCTTCTTTTTTTCTAAGTAGATATCTCGAAAAAATGTTCATATATAAACATTCTTCAGCAGGCATCTCAGTTGTCAATTCAGGGTGTTCAGTAAATTTTACGTTAGCACCTCTAATGATAACAACTGGAGTTTGCTGGTCTCCTTCATTTAATAGAAATTGAGCAGCGCTAGTGAGATCGTCTGCAATAGCTCTCATAGTAATTTGCAGAGGACGATTATATAAATCTGGATGTCCTCTCAAATCTTCAATGGGCTCAAAACCAGCTGTGGCTATGGCAATACCAATTGTTCCTTTTCTTAACGGTTGCACTCGAGAATCAGCAAAAATGACCCCTAAATTTGTTATATTAAATTCTTTTTTTAGGACATTCCTATATTCCCATACAACTTTTTCGAGATCTTTGGGTAATAAGACAACATTTTCAGGTCCAGCATTCGACTGATCAATTCCCGCATTTGCTATTAAGAGGTCATTTATCTTCGCGAGGATAACATGCCCTCCTGGTAAACCTCCTAAAATCACACTCGCCTCTTGTAATATTATTTCTACAAATCTCTCATCCATATCAAATTCTTTTGCCATCCCCTTTGCTTCTTCTGAGACAATTGAAATTTCATTTAAATTAATAATTCTTCCTTGTGAAGTCGCAATTACTTTTTCTGAAATTACAATAATGTCTCCCTCCTTAAGAATTTCGCCTTTATCTTTTATATTTTTGATAATAATCTCCAATAGAGGGTCATTCTTTCTAATTAAAGGAAGCTTAATAGAAAAAAGATTCATTGTACATAAAAAGAATTAAACTTATTTGATATATTTTTTTCTTCCCTTTATGGAATTAAATTCGATTTACTGTAAATTGTTTGATTTCTTAGAAATTGGGGATGAACATCCTACAGTCATGATGGGTGTAATTAATTTAAGTCCTGAATCTTTTTATAGAGGCTCGGTATATGAAGATTTTAATACAATTGAGCATATTGCTATGGATATGATAAAAAACGGAGCAACATTGCTAGATTTAGGGGCAAGGTCGACAGCACCCTGGTCTAAAAAAATTACTATTAAAGAGGAGTTAAGCCGCATCCTCCCCGCAATGGAATTACTTTGTAAAAAAATTCCAGATGATATTATTATTTCGGTTGATACCCAATATAAAGAAGTAGCTCAATCAACCTTTCATATTGGAATACAATTCAACAAAAAAATTATCATAAATGATGTGAGTTGTTTAAAAACTGATCCTTCTTTAGAAGATTTTATTATTGAGAGAGAAATTCCAATAATTTTAATGGCTTCAAAAAGGATTCCAGGTGATTTATTATATATTGAAGATATTATGAAAGAATTTAAAATTACTATTGATAGGCTTAAATCTAAAGGTTATAATGAAAATAATATTATTTTAGATCCCGGAATTGGGCATTGGATTGAAGAAAAGACTTATGAATATGATTTAAAAATAATTAACAATTTAGAAATGCTTAGAAAACTAGAAAAACCGATATTAGTAGCTTTATCTAGAAAATCCTTTATTGGCTCGGCATTAAATATTCCTGAACCTGAAAATAGATATAATGGTACTCTTTCAGCAACTGCAATTGCCGTTTATAATGGGGCGCACATAATTAGGAGTCATGATATAAATTCTCAATTAATAGAGATTATAAAAATGGCTGAAATTTTACGAAAGAATAAATAACCTTCCCTTATTTTTTATAATTTCTAATCTTCATAAAATGGCTTGGATTTTAAAAATCTGAGATAAACTTGAAGTTCGATTATATCATTCTGACACCTTAAAGGTATTGATAAATCTGGCTAATATTTTAAAAAAGAAAATTATATTGGCTTATAACAAATTGTACCAATAATTAATAAATGGGTGCACCATTATAGTTACATAGTAAATCGTAAAATTTCGAAAAATTTCAGAATTAATTGAATTATTTTACTTTTACAAAAACAATTTAATAACAGTATTTTCATGACTGAACCCCCCGATAGTTATGATGCTGAAGATATACAGGTCCTAAAGGGTCTCGAAGGCGTAAATTTCTCATAATTCATGAGATCTCGCCAAAGGAAGAGACCCGCAATGTATATTGGCGATACCGGAAAAAAAGGCTTACATCATCTTATTTTTGAAGTTTTGGATAACTGTGTCGATGAAGCGATGGCTGGTTTCGCAAACGAGATAGAGGTTGTGTTTAATAAGGATAATTCAGTTAAGATTTCTGACAATGGGCGGGGAATTCCTATTAATATGCATCGAGAATATCAAAAACCTGCGATAGAAGTGATTATGGAACATTTGCACAGCGGAGGCAAATTTGACAAAAAAAGCTATAAGATATCAGGTGGATTGCATGGCGTTGGTCTTTCTGTTGTGAATGCTTTGACAGAATGGTTAGTAGTAGAGATCTACAGGGATAAAGTTTATTATAAACAAAGGTTTTCAAGAGGCGTAAAAACATCAGAACCAGAGATACAAGAACTTAAAAATAATAAAAAGGGTACCACAATTACCTTTTATCCTGACAGGGAAATTTTTGATATAGAAGATGAGAATAATATGTTTAATTTCTCAACAATTGCAGGTCGAATGAGAGAGCTTGCTTTTTTAACACCTCAGGCAAAATTTGAGATCTATGACGAGAATACAGAAGAGGAAGAAGAATTTTATTATGAGGGGGGGATCAAAGAGTTCATTACCTTTCTCAACAAAGATAAAAAGCCCCTGCATAACGAGATTATTTTCTTGAGTGATGAGTATACAGATGAAGATGATTCCAAAGTATATGTAGATGTCGCATTACAATACAATCAAGGATATCAATCTAATATTCTTACTTATGCAAATACAATAAATACTATCGAAGGTGGCACACATCTAACGGGATTTAAATCAGCACTCACTAGAACTTTTAATACTTATATCGAAAAAAATATGGAGAAGAAATACAAAGACCATATTTTAAGTGGAAGTGATACTCGGGAAGGATTATCAGCTGTAATTTCTGTGAAACTTCCTGATCCCCAATTTGAGAGCCAAACTAAAATTAAACTAGGAAATCCTGAAATTCGGCAAGTGGTTAGTCAAATAATTACTGAAAAATTTTATCAATTCTTAGAAGAAAATCCTCAAACTGCAAAAAAAATCGTATTAAAAACAATTAATGCGAAAACAGCAAGGGAGGCAGCTCAAAAAGCTAGATTATTAATTCGTAGAAAATCTGAATTAGATAGTGCAAGGATGCCTGGAAAACTTGCAGATTGTTCTTCGAATAACCCTGAAGAATGTGAGTTATTTATTGTAGAAGGTGATTCAGCAGGTGGTTCTGCAAAACAAGGACGAGATAGAGAATATCAAGCGATTCTTCCCTTAAGAGGTAAGATATTAAACGTTGAAAAAGCACGTATGGATAAAATATTACAAAATAATGAGATACAGGCAATAATTAAAGCAGTAGGTATTGGCATCCAAGGAGTTAATGAGATTAACGGCAGTTCTGATCAGAATGAGGATACAGAAAATGGAGATATCGATGAAGATTTCAATTTAGAAAACTTAAGGTATCATAAGATCATAATTTTTTGCGATGCTGATTCAGATGGCCATCATATTAAAACTCTGTTATTAACATTCTTCTTTAGATATATGCGGCCTCTAATTGATGAAGGGTATCTTTATGTTGCAGTACCCCCTCTTTATAAAGTTCAATATAAGAAATCTAAGAATTATGTTTATACCGATAAGGAAAAAGACAAAAATATTGAAGAATTAAAAAAAAAACATAAATTACAAAAATCCGATTCTATTAAAGTTCAGAGATATAAAGGTCTAGGTGAAATGAATCCTGATGAGCTTTATGAAACGACAATGAACCGAGACACCAGAGTATTAAAAAAAGTAACTTATGAAGATTATCTTGAGAATGATCTTATTTTTTCTAAATTGATGGGTCCCGACTCAACACCGAGAAAAAAATGGATTATTGAAAATTACAATGAGGTTAATTTTTTAGATATTTAAATTCACTTATTTCTAAATTAAAAGATTAAAAAGGTCCTTTAATATGACTGTAGAAAATATTCAAGATGTTTTACTAAAAGAAGAGATGCAAAGTAGTTATATCGATTATGCCATGTCTGTTGTAATTGGACGAGCAATTCCAGATGTAAGAGATGGATTAAAGCATGTTCATCGTCGCATAATTTATGCCATGGCAAATAATAACTGGTATTATACCAGTTCTCATGTTAAATGTGCTAAAATCGTAGGAGAAACATTAGGAAATTTTCATCCTCACGGTGATTCATCTGTATATAATGCTCTCGTGAGAATGGGTCAATATTTCTCATTAAGATATCCTTTAATCGATCCCCAAGGTAATTTTGGCTCAATTGATGGGGATCCTCCAGCAGCTTATCGATATACAGAGGCGAGACTTTCACAGATTGCAAACGAGTTAATTGAAGATATTGATAGGGAGACTGTAGAATTTCAACCTAATTTTGATGAGAGTATATTAGAACCAAACTATTTACCTAGTAAACTTCCGAATATTTTACTTAATGGAACAAAAGGGATTGCTGTTGGAATGGCAACTTCAATGCCCCCGCATAACCTTATCGAAATATGCACTGGAATTATCGCTACGATTGATAATCCCGATATCTCTATAGAAGAACTAATGGAGATAATAAAAGGACCAGATTTCCCAACGGGAGGTATCATTACTAATACAACAGGCATCTACAATGCATATTCAACGGGGCAAGGAACTATTACTATGAAGGGAAAAATTGAAGTAGAGACTAAAGGAAAAGATATAAGATTAGTTATTACTGAAATTCCTTATTTAGTAAATAAAACTGCTCTAATAGAATCTTTTGCAAAACTCATTAAAGATGGAGTATTAAAGGATATTCGAGACTTAAGAGATGAATCTGACCGGAAGGGAATGCGGATCGTATTAGAGCTTAGAAAAAATGCTCAGCCTGTAATTATTAAAAACATTTTATTCTCACGCACTAAACTATTAACAAATTTTCCCGTAATTAATTTAGTATTAATAAATAACGGAAAACAACCTAAAATACTTGATCTTAAAGAATTAATAGAAGAATATATCGATCACCGGCTTGATATCGTCTATAAAAGAACTCAATTTGCCCTTTCAAAAGCCCAAGAAAGGCTTCATAAGGTCGAGGGATTGTTAATCGCGTTAAAAAATATTGATGAAGTGATTAAAATTATAAAAAGCGCAAAGGATACCGACGACGCTAAAAATCAGCTTATGAACACATATGAAATATCCGAAATTCAAGTGAAAGCAATTTTAAACATGCCACTCTCTCGATTGACCAATTTAGAACAACAGAAACTTATCGATGAGGAAAAAGAATTAAATACAAAAATAAAGGAGTATGAGAGAATCCTGAAAAATAGGCAAGAACGATTAGAGATTATTAAAACAGAATTATCTGAATTAAGTAAAAAATACGGTGATGAAAGACGCACAGAAATTATTGAGGAGCCAATTGAAACTAAAAATATTGAAGAAAAAGATCTAGTTAAAAAAGAGCCGACAATTGTTATTTTAACCAAAAACCACTATATAAAGCGTATGTCATTAGCCGAATACAGAACCCAAAGGCGTGGAGGACGCGGTAAAAAGGGAATGACCGTTGGAGAAGAAGATTTTATTGCCGACTTATTTGTGTGCTCGACTCATGACACCATATTATTTTTTACATCAAAAGGAAGAGTATATTCGATGAAAGCATTTGAAATTCCCTTGCAAAAGAGAACGGCTAAGGGGAAACCTATTGTGAATTTATTAAGCTTAAAAGGAGAAGAAGAAATTTCTGATATGATTCCTATTAATAACTTTAACACTAATGAAATGCTTATAATGACTACAAAAAATGGAATTATAAAGAAGTGCAGTTTACGGTTATTTTCCAAATTTAAAACTACTGGAGTTAGAGCCCAAAAGATAAGAGCTGACGATAAATTAGTAAGTATTAAGAAATTATCAAACGAGCTCCAAGATATATTCATTGCTACAAAATTTGGTTATGCCATTAGATTTGATGAATCAGAATTAAGAGAACTCGGAAGAAACACTATGGGGGTTAAGGGGGTGGATTTGCGCGAAGATGATGAAGTTATCGATAGTCTTCTGGTGACTGATGATGAAATTGTCTTAACTCTCACTAAAAATGGATATGGGCAAAGAACATTAATCAAAGAGTACAGAAAAACAGGCAGAGCTGCTAAGGGCGTTATCAATATATCTCTCAATGAGGAGGAAAATGATGAAGTTATCGCAATAAAGATTGCAAAAGAAAAAGATTTATTAATAGGGTCCGAACAGGGGCAAATGATTCGGGTTCCTGTCGATTCAATCAGAATTACTCACAGAAAGGCAAAGGGTGTAAGAGTTATAAATCTTTATGAAGGTGATTCAGTCGTCGCAATAGGTAAATGTGCCAAAGAGCTTGAAGAATAATTATATGACTTTTATAATTTTTAACCCAAATAATATGAATTTCTCATCCATCTATAGAATCAATCAACAATTTTACAGATTTTCAATCATCGGTTTAACAATTAAGTTAAAAAACTATTTGTTAGAAACCTTTATATATCTTAATTTAACTTATTAGTTTAATAAATCCAAATATATAAAATTTAAAATAGGGTGCAAAATCATTATTTCAAATGAATTATATAGAAATATTCCTAAAGACGAGAATGTAATATTTGAAAAAAAAATTAGTATGGAACTTAAGTATAAAAAACATGCTAAATACATGGCAATAGCTTGTTTAATTATTGTGCTAATAGGACAATTTTTTCTATTCTTCATTTTCGGATTTAATTTTGATTTTATTGATATCTTATTTTTAGCGTTACAGCTTAGCATAGTTATTTTAATTCCTATAGGATTTAGAAAAATTGGTCGAAAATCAGAAAAACAGTTATATATAACAAATAAAAAAATTTATGTTGATCAGAAGTATAGTAATATAGATACAATTGATTCAATCAATTTAAAATCTTTAAAAGCTATTATATTTAAAAAAAAGAGAATGGATAAAGGAGAGGATGTTGGAACAATTGAGTTTATTCCAGAATATAGTGCATTAAAGCTCAATTTATTTACTTTTTCGACAATGCCGGGTATATCAAAACTACAAACCGTTATTGAATCTATTATTTATGATTATGCTGATATTGAAGATAGATGGGATATTATAAAAAATAAATTAAATATTCAATTTCCATATGAATGTAAATTATCCTCACAAATCTTGGACAAAATTAACGAAAAGAGCAAGAAACGGACAATTCATATTTTTCTCCTTATCCCTTTAATTATCTTTGGTATTATAATGATACCAATCACAATTAATGCAGCAAATAATAGTCTATTTAGACTCCTTTATTATATAACATTTTTACCACTTGCATTTGGTACAATTTATAGTATATATTATATTATTCAGAAAAGAAAGTGGAAAAAGAATGCGTCTAGCCAAAATTCTATATTGGTTCTTGATACTGATAAAATTTCTTTAATAAATTATGGTTCATCAGAAAATATTCAATTCAATTCATCTACAACGTTAGATTTTTTTAAGATTGAGAAATGGGGATCTGGACCACTTAAATGGAAAGAGAATTTGGATGGAATAATTATAAAATCTTCTTTTGATTCAACACAAGAATTAAGATTTGGACCCATTGATTTGTTTCCAGATGTTTTTGAAGCGTTTTTTTGCTACTTGATTAAATGGAAAAAAGATAAAGGATTGTTATTATCTAAAGAAAAAATATTAAAACAAGAATCGGAGAGTATTAAGCAGATTTCGGAAGAAACAAAGAAAGAATATCCTATAAAAGAATTCGAATTTAAAAAGATAGAAGAATTAAGAATGGAACCAATAAGTAGCCTAGATCCAATATATACTGATTATAAACTTCATTTAGATTCGGATGAAGAGATTTTTTTTATTTATGAAGAAAAAGCACGATTTAAAAAAATGATATTGATATCATCTGCAATATTGGCTGTATCATTAATTATTTATATCACTTTAATAATTACTAATCTTAGATATGCTACTTTTTTATTTTCCCTTTTATATATATTTAGTATGGTATTTTGCACTATATCATCAATCTGTTTATGTGGAGGAGCACGCAGCAAATACAAAATGGGAAATATGAAATATATATTTACTGATAAAAAAATACTTGTTGATTATCCTACTGGATTTTGTAAAATCAATTATAATAATATTTCTTCAATTATTCAAAGACCTGCTTTAAGAGGAAACTATGTAATTGAAATTAATCTAAAAACACCTATTGAGAATAATCCTTATGTCGCTAAAAGTGGTCGTTTTGCTCATCTTAATGAAGATAAATTTCATATTTATAAAATCCCTCCTAACAACAATCTGATTGAAAAACTTCGAGTATTAAATGAAAAAGCTCAAAAAGAAATTGACTAACCAACTTTAGGAGACAAAATCAGTAAATGAGACTTTTCTTAATCTAATAATCGAAGCATTTTAATTTTAAAAAACGTGTTTATTAATATGCTTCGTACTGATAAAGATGAACTATTAATTGGTCTTATTTCTGACACGCATGTGCCATCTCGAGCACCTCATATCCCGGAACTGATAATTGAAGATTTTAAAGATAAAAATATTGATTATCTTTTCCATTTAGGTGATTTTGAAAAATTTAAAGCCTACGAAGAGCTTACTAACGTTTTTGGTAAAGAAAACGTTATAGGAGTAATAGGAAATATGGATTTTGACCGCAAATTAAAAACACTATTACCGGAAACCATCGAACTTGAGCTATATGGTCATAAAATATTTATGACGCATGGCATGGGAGGCCCTAATATTGTAATTAAAAGATTAAATAGACAATTTGATTTAACTCCTTATGAGATCATAATTTTTGGGCATGTCCACAGACCATATAATGAAGTGTGGAGAGATGGCAAACTATATCTTAATCCTGGTACCCCGACTGACAGAACTTTCACAGATATAAATTCTTATGGATATTTAAGAGTCTCTAAAGATAAGGTCGAACCCGAAATTGTTTATTTATAGCGATTCTTGACTGTTTCTTAAAAAATTCAAGTTAATTTTTAGAATACAAAAAGAGAGACGAAAACCTTATTCCATTTTTGAGTTCAGTTTTCATTATTATCGCATCTAGTTTTGCGGTAATATTTCTAATTAAGAAAAAAAAATCTTCAAATAAAGATTTGAGCAGTAAATAGGTTATTATCTAAAGTTCACGCAATTTTAATTTCAATATGAGAGTTAGAACTCATAGCTACATTTGGTGCAAAGTTTCTTTTTCGCATATATTCGCCTTGGAACATAACTAATAATTTGTGTTTTATCTTCAATTTCTCTAATCGCAAATCCAGATGCGCCACAATTAGGGCATTGTCGCTTCATAGTGCTTTCTATTTGTTTCGGAGGTGACATTTTAGGAGGTGACATTTTAGGAGGTGGAGTAATTTGAGCAATTTGAGTCGGACTTGTTTGATGGGATTGTGGGGTATAAGCTGTGCCTGGAATCGCTGGTTTTTGCAAGTTTTGAAGTTGAGCTTTCAGTTCTAAATTCTCATTATATAAAAGGGTAATATGGTAATCTTTATCTTCCAGTAGAGTCTTGTATTGAGATATCTGGGTTTTAAATTCTCTGATTTGTTCCAATAATTCACGAATTCTTTGCTCATATTTAGGAGTTATCTTCTCAATATTAGAATACATGATTTACCTTCTCTTTTCCTTTTTCCACAAATATGTAAATTGTATTTGATATGACTAAGAAAAAATAAGCTTCTTAATTATTTAAATTATACTAGGCTTAGAAAACTTTAAAACTACAGAAATTCGTATAAAAAGGGGATAAGAATTAGAAAGAAATAGGTTTTAAATTTTAAGCAGTTTCCATAGTTTTACCGGAAAGCTTTTTGTAATGATTTAAAACTGCTTGGCGTGCGGCATATACGAATGCACGTTTTACATTGATGCCTGTTATGGCTATCGTCTCATAAATTAAAGTGTGATTTAATTTTGCGGTATCTAACACTTGACGGATTTTTGAAATCTCTACGATATCATCCAAATCTCGCTTATTGGCAAGAACAACTAAAGGAACTTCTGGAGTAGGATCATCTGGACTAGGAGGGATCAATTTATTACCATAAAATTTCAGCAGCTCTTTAAGAGACCAAATATTTTCACCCCATTGGTCGATTAGTGAGTCCCAGGTGAAGATAACAGCATCCGTCCCCTTTAATACTGTTTGTCGTTGGAATTTATGTCTCCTTTGCCCTGCAACTGTGTAAACTTGGAAAACTACATTCGAAACACGGGCCACTACACGGTCAAAAAATAATGTTCTCCCAGTAGGGTCTTGGATTTGCTGCATATCGCCACTAGCAAGCCCCTCACGATGATATACCCATTCGAGCGCAGTTGTTTTACCTCCGAGAGAAGGACCATAGAAACAAATCTTGAATACTAGTGTTCCATCTCCTCGTCGTGATGGCATATTTTCAGAACCTCTATCAAAAAATTATTTTAAACACAATTTAATTATTTTAATAGTAATTTAAAAAAACTTAACTTATAAAAACTTATCTTAAAAGAAAAATCTATGCTTTTTCTTTTCGATTAATTTTTTTTTAAAAAAATTTGCTCCACTTTGCGGTCTATAGAATTAAGTTCTAGCTTAATTGCGATTTTTATTTTTTCATTGCTGAGATCTGGATTTTTCAGATATAAATTTTGAATGATTGTCTCGCATTCTATTGCTTTTTTCATTAAGAAATTATGTAAATCATTAGTTTCATCATAAAAAGGTATTGGAAATGAGAATGGTCTTTTATGAATATGACGAGAACTTTTAATTAATTTGATGTTTCTAGATAAAGCTGGAGAGTTCAAAATAGCAGATAAATAATATGCTTCTTCCATTGATTCTGTGGAAAAATAATAATTTTCAGAACCTACGATAATTTTTTTTTTAGGATTTTGAATTACAGCGGCTTTCAAATTTGAGCCGCTTGCGTTATACAAGACGATAAATGATTTACTACCAGATTGTTTGGTTAATTTATTCCAATAGTTTAAATTGGAGAATAACGTGCTAATATCACTTGTAGTCTTCTTATTTTCTTGATAAATTTTATTCATTTCATTATAGAAATTCTTCGCAAGAGGATATTTCTTTAAATAATTAAGATCAAATTCAAGATGTTCATTCACCGGTAAAAACACATTTCTTAGTTTTGTTAAATAAAAGGGAATTAAATCCATATTTAAAAATGTTTTATACCAGAAATGTGATTCAATCTGTTTATTTTGAAATTTATAATTCCATTCCTTCTTTGCCCGAGATATTATATCCGGATCAGTTGATATTATTAATTGACTGTTCTTTTTCTCCTCTACTTTAAAAAATACTAAAGTTCTTGGGACTAATGTTGCTCCTTGAAAAAATGCCTTTTTATATGGACTTGTTGATATTGTGTTTAATATTTCTAATTGTTGGAGGGGTAAAATTATTTTTGCCCCTTCATCCTCAATCTTTAAACTTGAATATAAAGTTTCTTCCTGTAATATTACATTTTCATCAAACACTTTAGTCTTAATTGGATACTTATCTTTAATTGAGATTTTACTTTCGTTCCCTATAAATTCTGCTTTTAGACAAATGTATTGTATATTAAAAAAATAATTTGAAGGGAAATCCCAAATTTCGATATTATTGAAAATCGAAAAAGCTCGAAATTTATAACAATGGTCTCCATTTAAAACGCTTTTTGTAATTACGAAAAAGATTTTTCCATTGAGCTTTAAAAATTTTAGAGGTATTAAATAAAAAAAAATACTAGCTAATTCAATATGAGTGATATACTGGCTTGATGGTTTAATTCCTAAATCTTGCGCTAAATGCCGAACTTTTATCTGATCATCTTTTGTACTGAGATCTTTATAAGTAAGCCAAGGCGGATTTCCAATTATTGAATCAAATGAATGATATAATGTATTAATTTTAAAATCATTATTAATCTCATCTTTTTCGGGGAAAAAGGAATTTATTCCAAATACATTAATAGGAGGTAATATGTCTTTTCCTAAATCAAAATATTTTAAAAAAATTAAAAAGATATTAACTTTTGTAGTCAGTACGGCTAAAGGGTTTATATCAAATCCAAATACATTATTAATTGCTTTAAGTTTTAGTTTATTTGAAGAATCCGTTTTTAATATTTTTAATATGATAATAATTAAGAAATTTCCTGAACCACAGCTAGGATCTAAAATTTTTTGTCCAAAATTATAAAGATTGTCAACCATCTTATGAACAAGAAGAGAAGGGGTGTAAAATTCTCCTAATTTATGTCTAGTTTTTGTAAAAAAAATCTCTTGATAAATATCAAAAAATAAATCTTGTAAAGCTAACTCTGATAATTCTAAAAGATAATTAATGTTATTAATTTGTTCAATACTGACATCAATCCAACAAAAGTTCTCGAATTCATCCAAAAACTGCCCTTCTAAACTATTAGATTTCCAGAAACTGAAGGCATCTTTCAATTCAAGAGTTTTGATTTTGGATATTTTGATAATAATTAAAGATTTCAATAATAATATAAAATATGTCTGTTTTATGAAGAGATTAGTGTTTAATGGTGACTCTCCATAAATCTTTTGGTATTTTTTTTTCCAATTTTTAAAATTCTCTTCGAATCTATTTTTTTGGGCAGTTAAAGCTTTTTGTTTAAGGTATTTTATTGATTCATTAAAAAACTTCGACTTTAATCCAAAATTTTTAACGATATCAATGCTATTTATTATCCTTTTGACCATTATTTATTAAAACTTCATTTAAACTAAAAAAATTTAGCACTATGACATTAATAATATTGTTAAATAAAAAGAAGATTGTTTCATCTCATAAATGAGGGAAGCATAGCGCTAAAAATTTCCGCGATTTTTCTTAATTTTTGTTTCTCTTTTATAATCGTGACAATCAATACCGAATCAGTTAGGTCTTGTCTATCTAAGGCTCCTCCTGAGTATATTGCACTATCTGTATTAAATACCAGCAAATATTTTACATTTGGATTATTAATTACACTGATTCCGGGAGTGGTAGTGAGCTCATCATATATTTTTTGATAGGGTTTAGCCATTAAGCGTCTATCGGTGGTAATCATTAAAATGGGTATACCTTTTTGAGCAATTTTTTTTAATTCATCCGTATAAAACTTGTCAATTTTAGGGGTAACAATATTTAGTTGATCGGTCGTGGCATTAATAAATTCAATTATGGAATTATTTAGATATTCTTTATTGTCTCCCTCTCCTGATGATTCTAATTCAATATTTCCTACTAAAGCTAAGAGTTTTTGCTCAAATTCTTCAATCTGACTTTTTAAACGGATATTTTCCATTCTCAATTCATTCAAGCGATCAGAGATGTTACATCAACTCTTTTTTATTTCCATTTTATGTTTAAGTTTTTCTTATTTTTTTAATTTTTCTTAAATAAGTAATCTAGGAGTTATAAGACTTTCCAAGGTTTTCCAAAAAGTATGAAAGAACTAATAGCCAAACCACTCTTACATTGTTTTCTTGAATTTAGGAATGCCTCTCCTTGACTTTTATTGTTAAACAGGTTATTATAAAAATTAGATATGATTCCTCTTGAGTCTTCATTAAAAAGGGGATAAATTCGGGAAGCTATTCCTGTAATTCTGTCGTAATTGAATTGACTAACTATTTCGCCAAAAATTTTTAAAATATTTTTTAATCTCTTACCATTTATATCAAAAATCTGAGCGTTAAAAAATAAAATAGGTTGAATATTAGTTGCGTGTTGATTTTTATCGATTGCTCTTTTAATTTCATTGAATGTTATTAATTTTTTATCATTTGTAAGAATATAACTATCTTTTGGACTTAACTTAGAATAAAAGATATTTCCAACAAAATGAATTATGTGATATGCCCCTTGAGAAATATGTGATAAGATTTTTTCTCGAGATGATTCAATATCACTTAAAATAGTCATTTCATTAACTTTAGGTTGAGTGTTAAAGAAATTTGTGATATGATTTAATTCTTCTCCTCCATAGACAAATGGAAAAATTAACATTTTCTTTTGTAATTCAGCATTCCATTGAAGTGGATCTTTTGAATTTATTGCTTCAATTATTAAAATATTATAATTATTTAGTCCTTTCATAGGGTCTTCGTTAGACATTTCTTGTTCGTATTGAGTACCTCCTAACTGAGGTTCACCAATCTTATATCCACTGGAATATTGTAACATAAAGAAATTATTATGGTAAATTAAATCAAACGGGACTGTCATGTTGTCTAAAATAAAATAAATCTGAGGAACATAATCTATATCTTTGGATTGAAATTTTATGAAAAATATCCTTATCATTTTTGGTAGGAAATTAAATAATAATTTTCCAAACTCGATTAAATTAAAATTATAAAGCTTTTCTTGATTTCCGGAAAATAGATCGCTATAGATTTCCATAATATGTAAATCATTCCAATATTCGCTCGTGATTTTCCCTTCCATTAGCTTATTATTTTCAAATAATATCCGAAAAGAAATAGCACCATCCACATTTATACGTAAAATCATTTGTTTTAATGAAAAATCACTTTTCAAATTCAATGATTCTTGAAAATCATCTGTTATAGAATAGATTTGAGTTTTTAACGATTCCGTCAGGCTGTATAGTGAGTTTAAATCCATGAGATTGGACTTTACTTCGTCAGGCAAAAATGGAATCATTTTATTTGCGAGATCAAAATCCTTTTCTTCGAAAAGTGTGCGATAAAACATCATTTTCCAAAAATCTCCTGTTTCTAACACAAAAAATTTACTTTTAAACTGCCAAAGATAATCATATGTATAGAAATAATGATAAATTTCTTCCGGGGTCTTAGGGATTTTAAGGTGATTACTCAATTTTTCCAGAGATTGGTATAAATACTTTTTTTCTTTCATATCTACAAATTTTTTACAGGCATTAACCCATAGCTCTATTAAATTTCTATCATAACCTAAATCTGTTTGATAAATAAAGATATCTTCTAAAAAGTCATAAATCGCATAGGCTATTTCAAATTGATTTCTACGCACTGAAAAATCAATGTATTTTTTACTAAAAACTAAAGCTTCTTCTAAAGACTGATATTCTCTAATTTTGGCAAATATATTTTTAATAATAATAATAATCCATGAATGTTCTCCAATATTATTCAAATAATAGATTAAATCTTCCAAATCGATTATAATCTCATTGAAATTTCTTTCATTAATAGTAATTTTTCTTAAGTTACTAAAATCTTCTTTTAAATAATTAGGCAGACGATTAACTAATATCTGATTAATTTCATTAATGAAGTCAGGAGAATCTTCTAAAAAATCTAGTTTAATACTTTCAATAACAATATATAAAAAGAGGCTCTTTTTATTTGGTTCAAGTTTATAAAGAATTTCCCCTAAGTTTTTTAAACTTACACGAAAGAGATCTGATGGTAATACAGATTTTCTTAAATACATTAATAATAATTGGAGCTCCACTAATGAGATTTTATCTTCTCTCTTTTTAATTTTCTCACAATAGGAATTAATAAATTTGGTAATTCCATTTATAGAAAATTCACTTGATTGTATGATTTTTTTTAAAAGAGTCGTCCAAAAATTAGTAAATAAATCAAATTCATCAAGAGAATTTAAAAAAGAAAAGAATCGATTATACGCATCAATATATCTGATGAGATCTACTTCTCCTTCCTTTCGACTGGTTAATGAATTCAAATAAATCCACCATGAATTACATATAATCATAATTAATTGCCGTTTTTTATGACTCGTTAACCAGTCTAATTTTTCTATTTCAAAAAATAGATCGGTAAATAGCTTGTCGCCCCATCTATGATTTGAATTTTGCAGTAATTTTCTACCCTGAAGGATCCGATTTTGAAAATTTTTTAAAAATTGATCTTTTATCTCAGAACTGACGCTCATTTAAAATTTAACCCCTTTTTTCTTTTTCACCCTTTATATTCTGGATTTGGGATCCAACCCTCTTGTAATTCATTTTTTGAATGCAGTATAGATGCTCCTAGCCAGCTCATATTTTCCCTTCCGTTTGCTGCGATGATACCTACTTTTTGACTAATTTTCTCCGAGAAATATTTCATTATTTCTATTTTTAATCTTTCTTTTAATCCCGATATTAGACTTCCCGCACCAGAAAGGATGATATTTGGAATTAATTCTTCCCAATTTTCTCGGTCCCATGATTGAATGACTCTTGCAATTGCTTCGGGTAAACCTATATAATCTATACGTATTAATTTTGGATCAAAAAACGGTTCCGAAAGCATGAATCTTTCTAAATTAATTCCTAAATTTGAGCCATCAGGAAAATTAATCATTTGATCATAATTAGTAAATCCTTGTTTGATACTTTCAATTTCTACTTCCGGTCTTAAGACGCATAATGCTGTTTTTTCTTTGATTTCTTTGGCAAGCCATTTTTCCAGATAAAGATTTATACTGGAACCTTTTTTAGTTATTATCAAATTTATGAGGTAATTGGTTAAATCTTTACCAGTTACCGGAAAAATATCTCTGGCCATAATATTAGTGAATCCATGGAAAATGGAGGAAATATAAGTATGAGATTCACCCATATTAACAATAACCCCCGTTGTTTTCTGTAAGGTTTGCAATATAGCTTGGCTTTCTGATAAATACAAAATATATGGAAAATTTAATTCATTAAAAAATAACTGTTGTAATTTAGATTTTTCTAATTCAGTCATAAAAAATGGAGAGATTACTATAATGGGTTGTTTATGTTTATATTCAGGAGCGATATTTAAATTGTTATAATAAAACTGAAAATATTTTGAGAGAACCGAGAAATTATTCTCTTTTTTAAATTCATGGATATTTAAGATATTCTGATATTTTAAAGCCATCTCTCCAAATAATTGAGTCTCAGAATTCTCATCATAAAATAATTCCTCAAGCCCATCTATGACTTTTGAATCAAAGATATAGTCTCTTACATCTGCATAGACAGATGGAGCAATAATACACGGAGAATCATCACCAGCCCATCCTAGTTTAAATCTATCACTTCCTATATCTAAAATTAATGGTCTTAATTGTCTTTCTTCATTGCTCATGATAGTTTAAAATATCCTTTTAAAAAATAATAAAAAATTTAGTTAGAAAACTAAAACTGAGAATATAATTCTTGCTGATGTATAAACTCATCCGTTAATCGTTTAAGTTGATATTCTTTGATCTGTAATTCAAGCAAACCTAAGACTTTCTTAAATTCTCCTGACATTGTTAAAATATCAACACCAGCAATTCTCTCTATTTCATCTCTTTTTACTTTGAATTCTTGTAAATTGAGTTCTATCTTTTTAAATTGATTATTTATTGAATCTATTAAATCTTCAGTATTTTTCTTAGTAAATTTTCTCATTTTTCTGAGAATAGATAAAATATTACCTACACTATTTTCCCAACGATTATATCGTTCACTGCTGCCATTCAGGTACTCGGTAAAAAAGATTCCTAACTTCTCATAAATATCTTCTCTTATTGATTTGGAAACAGATTCTTTTATTTTACCTTTTGATTTAACCACTTCCTTGGTTTGAGATGCCTCACCATCTACAAGCGGAGTTCTATCCTTTACTTTTGTAGCTCTCTCTGAAATTGGAATCTCTTCCATTAAATAGTCTTCAGCAATCTTAGTTTTTGAGTCATATGATAATTGAGGCTCTATAAGCTGCTCTTTTTTCAATTCACGTCGATAAAACCCTTTACCCTCTGAAACACCTTGGAGTAATGATTGAAGAGTTTCTTGAGTTTGTTTTGGAGGCTCTAAATCAGATTCCGTTGATTTTCCAGATCTTTGTTTCCTCTTCTTTTGTTTTAATGCAGAAGCTAAAGAATCACTAGCTGTCTCTCTTTTCTTTTTAGCCATTAGAACCAAGCGTTTTTTTCTTATAAACTTATATTTCTAATAGTACAATTAGTTTATAAATTTATTTTATATACCTATTTTAATTCAATATAATTAATTGAAAGGATAATTCTTCAACTAAATTTTCTAATTTAATCAGAATTAATACTCTATTATTCCAATGGAATTATCTCAACTTCAAGTGCTTCTCCTTCTTCTTTTAAAATTTGTTGAAATACTTCTAAATCCATTCTCGGTGATGGACCTATAAGAGTACAAATAGCTGTTTTATTTTTCTCTAACACGATGGTTTCTTCATATACTAAAGAAATCCCCCGGTTTCCAAATACGGAAAGGATTTTAGCTAATGCTCCCACCTGATCTTTCATTAATATTTTATATTTAACACTTTCACCACCAAGTCCCATAGGAACGATTTTAATCTCTTTTGTCTCACTATCTGCGACCATCATTAATTGAGAATTACTAGTAATCCCTAGGCTCTTTCGAATAAGTTTTGGAATTACGATTCTTCCTCGGTTGTCTAATGATAAAATTCTTACTTCTTTCATTTTAATTCGCACTTATCAACGAGTTTCTCGAGATTTTTTATAATATTTATTAAAACGATTAAATATATAAATTAATAGGAAAGGTATTCATCTTAAAAAAGATAATTCTGTTCTTCTTTAAACATAAATCTAAATATTAAAACATTTTTTAAGATCGGATTCTAATTAATATTAATTTTAAAATTTTTAAAGTTAAATTATGCAAATAGGAAAAGGTAAGTCTAATGGGTATGACTAATAATGTTTCTGAAAGCGATTATTCTACCAAAAAAGCTGTCAGCTACAGCTTCGCTGGGCTTACAGATGTGATCTTTTTTCAGTTTTTCTCATTTCTAATTTTCACTTTTTATTATGCCGTAGTAGGTTTAAATGTCAATTTAATTACATTAGCTTTTATAATATGGTCTATTTGGAATGCCATTAACGATCCTATGTTAGGAGCAATATCAGATAAAAGTACATCCAAATGGGGAAGAAGAAAACCTTTTATTATCGCGGGAGTATTTCCCCTTATAATCGTAAATATATTACTCTGGACACCCCCCATAGCAGGTTCTCAATTAGAAATTTTTCTCTACTTCTTGATAATTATCGTAATATGGGAATTTTTTTATACAATGTGGGGGGTTAATCAAACTGCACTTTTCCCTGAAATTTTTCAAGATCATGAGCAAAGAATTAAAGCTAATACAATCATTCAATTTTTTCAAATTATATCGCTTATGATTGCATTTATATTGCCCAGTTTTTTCATTCCGCAATATGACAATCCACAATATTTTGTAAATTATTTGTATGCTAGTATCGCGATCTCCATAATCTGTGGAGTAACTGCCACCATCTTTATTAAGTATGGTGCTAAAGAAAGAATTGAATTTTCAAAAGATCCTGAAGAAGTCCCGTCTTTCCTTGATTCTATAAGATATACTTTTAAAAATAAGGCATTCAGATCATTTATTCTAGCTAATTTTGCCTTATGGTATGCTTTTGGCATGTTACCTACAATAACAGCTCTATATGGAAGTTTTGTGTTAGGAATTAAAGATTCGCTGATTTTATCCTTGTTTTTAGCTTTAGTATTTATCTCTGCAGCAATATTTGTATTTGTATGGAAACCAATAATTAATAAACTCGGGCCCAAAAAAGCTTTTCGCTGGGTATTGGTGGCATTTATCATTACCTTGGCACCATTCATGTTTATTTCTGATATGATCTCAGCCTTTTTTGCCTATTTTTGTTTAGGATTCGGAATTGCCGGAGCACTTATGATAAGGGACGTAACTATCGGTCCTATCATTGACGAAGATGAGCTAATTACGGGAACAAGAAGAGAAGCAGGATATTATGGAATTAATGGCTTTTGTATAAAGCTTACGAACGTAGCCATTTTCATTAGTATTGCATTGGTCTTTAACAGCGTCGGTTGGGCCATTTTTGACCCCACTGGAACTTCAGAAGAAACTATTTTTGGTTTGCGAAGTTTAATGTTTATCTTTCCAACGGCATTCTTACTTATCGGGATTATCTCGATTTTAAAATTTCCGATAACCAAAGAAAGGTACGATGAAATAACTCAAAAGGTAAAAAAACTCCATGAACAAAAGAAAGAGAAAATACTAAAGACTTAAAAAATATTTCAGATTTTTTTCAAATTTATTTATTTATTTCTCACCCTTAACAAATTATTTACTTAATTTCACTGTATTCTTATAGATATAATACTAATTAAATACGTAAAAAAATTAAAAAAATTCAATACAATTGAATGAGATAATAAATATTTATATAAGCTTTAAGGATGAAATAATATAGAAATTATATGTGTATTTAAAGATTGTTAGAGGTTTAAATTTTTATGGTAAATTCTTTACAAAAACTGGTTTTAGGAATCGTTGGCAGCCCTCGGAGGGGTGGAAACACTGAGATTTTAGTAGATGAGGTATTGGCTGGAGCAGAGGAAGCTGGTGCTTCAATTGAGAAAATTATATTAAATGAGATGAATATTGGACCGTGTCAGGCATGCAATACATGCTACAAAACAGGGCAGTGTAAACAAGATGATGACATGACAGGTCTATTAGAGAAGATGGAACAGGCCGAAACATGGGTATTAGGTACACCAATCTATTGGTGGGGGCCCACAGGGCAATTTAAAATATTCCTCGACAGATGGTACAGCCCAAAACACCGAGCATTCAAAGGAAAACGCGTGATACTTGTTATACCCTTAGGAGGAGGTCATGAAAACTATGCACGCCACACTGTTGGTATACTTACAGATGTTTTAAATTACTTAGGTATGGAATTAATTGAAACTATTATTGCGACTGGAGTACAACGTTATGCTACAGTACGTAGAAAATCTAAACTGTTACAAAAAGCTCATAATGCGGGAAAATCAGCTATGGTATAATCAATTGAGTATGATACTATTTCTATAACTCAACTTTTTCTTGTATTTAATTAAAAAATAGAAGAAAAAAATCAAAAAATGAGAATTTGTATTTATACTTCTTTATGAGCCTTAAGTTTTACCGTAAGGTCTCTTGCCCGTTTTGAATACCAAATCAATAATTCTCCCGCATCTTCAGGTTTAAAGTATTCTCCTCCACATAAAGATGCTGCACGATTCATTAATTCATCGTTTGGATTTCCAAGTCCTACTATATAAATGACAACATTTGGATTTTGGCTAAATCCTTTAATGGCTTCAAAAAAGGCATTACCATCCGTTGGCTCCCCATCTGTGAGAAGAACTATCATTGTTGGTTGGTCAGGGCTCATTTTCTGAAATTCTCCCAAGACATATTGGGCCTGTACCATCGCCTGCCCCATATTAGTAGCTTGACCATATGAATTTCCAATTCTATCTACAATCAAGCGAGCGGCGTCTTCCAAAACTCCTTTCTTCCCGCTCGCTGAATCCATATAGAAAGATTCGCCGAAAGGAAGTATTTGGCCCTCATCTGCAAATCTTATAACTGAAACTTTCTCACCGAAACCTCTTCCGACTTTTTCACTTAAGAAGAGAACAGCAGCAAAAGCAGCGGAAATTCTACGCGGTATATTTACTCCATCCTTGAAATGTTTTAAAAATTCTTGTATTTCTCGGGATTCCATAGCGGCTTTAATTCCTTCAATTGCGGGGGCAATGTTTTTAACTAATACATCACGAGCCATCATTGATCGGCTAATATCGATTATCAGTATCGCATTAAAAGGAATTAGCCCAATCGGACTTAGGGTTAATGTAGTATTTGGGGAAACTTGAGCTAAAATATCACCTGTCAAGTCTGGTACGCAATTTATAATAGAACATGCAATGTTAACAGCATTCCACCTTAATTTGATTCCTTTGAAGATAATGTAATTAGAAATCCAATCCTTTAATGAAGCAACATTTTGGCGAGCTGCACTAATAATTTCCCACATATTTTCTCCCGAAATAGGTGAGACTCCTAATGATATACTTTGAAGAGGAATAATTTGTCTCTGATTTTTAGATACTTTAACCTCAAAACTCCCTATTCCTGAAGCTTCCAATATCTCACTATCAATCATAATAACATTATCGGGAACTTGTTCACTAATTTGGACTTTTCCAGCGCCAATAGCTCCCGTAAGCTCGTCTTCGAATGCTAAAACATCGCCATTCTGAATAGAAATTGTATGTTGAGTTCTTGGAGCAACATGACAATACCCCATCAAATTAGGCTGTGATTGAACCTCTAACATAATGGCGGAAGCTTTTTGGATTGGAGGTTCAGTAGAATATACGACTATTCGTTCTGCTTGAATATTGGTATCTTCTTTCGTGTCTCTACTCATTACTATTTCATTCGTCCCTATTTGTGCAGCATCTATTCTTGCAGAGCCCATTGATCTGGTTAAAGGATCTTCCCATGCAATAAGCATACCTTGCCCTAAACCGAGCTGTTGTAAAATAGTATAACTTAATTGCACTCTTCCCCCTTCAATGTTATCATTAATGACTGGGCTAAGAATTATACCGCTTTTTTGAGACTGTAGCATATTTACATCAATTTTATTTGGATAAGGTTCTAAAGGGACCTCTGGAACAGAAGGAACTTGTCCTGGCATAATTCCTGGAGATGGAGCAGGTTGAATTGGCGGAATTTGTTGAGATGGTTGCGTTAATTGAGCAGAAGGTTGTGAAGGCGTCGTAAATTTTGGAGGGGGTGTAAATTGGGGCATTGGGGAGGGTTGGGGTGCTGTAGTGGGTTGAGGCATCGGAGTAGGTTGGGGTGCTGTAGTGGGTTGAGGCATCGGAGTAGGTTGGGGTGCTGGAGTGGGTTGGGGCATTGGGGTAGGTTGGGGTGCTGGAGTGGGTTGAGGCATGGGGGTAAATTGGGGTTCTGAAATGGGCTTTGGCGACACACCTGGTAAATGAGGTGTGGGAGCTTGTAATTTTGGTCTCGGAGCCGATATGGGTTGAGGTGCTGGAGTAAGCTGAGCTGCAGCACTAGTAATAGTTCTTAACACTAGTTCAATACCTGTAAATTGTAATTTATCAATAATATTCTTTGAAATTTGCCCCGCGAAATCAAGAGCCATTTCAGAGATCTCTACAACTCCAGTAGTGTTTAAATTATTATCGGGATTAAATATTTCAATTTCCGTTCCCGAAGATACTCCTAATTTTTCAGCATTATTCGTGCTTATGATAATTTTATTAGTAGCATCTTCTTTCACATCAACAAAAATCTTAACTTCTGGCATAATTAAAATCTCAATTTATTTCATTAAATGGGAATTCTCAAACTTATCTGACTTTTTTAAGAAACTTACTTTATTTAAATTTTGAGTTTATCTCATTTAATAAATTATGTGTTAATTTTGATTTATAACTTTAATATTATATTTAATTTTTGTTAGGTTTGTTATTAATAGGAAAAGTTTCCTTATTTGAATAATGTTATGGTTTTAGTATTGAAAATTGCTTAAATTTGCGGATATCTTTTTGCTATTTCTCCTGAATAATATCTGAATACACTTACGACTTTTCCCAAATCAGCAGTTTGTCTAGATGCCCCCATAAGGAAAAAACGACCTGCTGCGCTCAGAATGATAAATGCATCTTCACCTCTTAGGACAACTTCCAGCATGTTATGAAAACCAAGTGTATTAACAGCATCCGTTCCACTTTTCATCACTACAGCACTTAAACTTGAAAATAAATCGGGATCGATTTCATATCCTGGAATACAAGAAAATGCCAGCCTCAATCCTTCATTAGTTACTAAAGCCAATGCTTCTAATTCAGTATGCTCGGTGATATTGGCTAAAAAATTTGATAAACTTCGGGCTTCTTCGGGGGTTAAATTAGACATATTCAAATTTTAATTTTATTATTTTTTAATATTATAAAGGGTTTTATCTTAAAAAATGTATGTCACTGTTGTAAAAAAGATAGTTACTAAGTAATGAATTAAATTTAAATTCTGAAAACTACTTTTAATAAGGATAATAAATAAAATAAGGATGTTATTTTCCACTGAGTTGAGCCTTTATTTGATTTTTAAGGATTTGTTTTTTATTCTTGTACTCAACTGGTTGATGTGTACCCCCTCCAACACGTTTTAAAAATTCTATCGCCAAAATCTTTCCATTTTCAGAAAGGACTCTCGGTGAATAATTGGCGGCAAAAAAGATCCCCTCTGGTATAGTTCCGATTTCTTCGATAACTTTCTCTGTTTGGCGCTCTCCCAAGAAAGTTTTTGTCTTTTCTACTATTGAATATGCATGATTGCCAATAATAATCATCTCTCTTTCATACCCATCAGGAATTTTTATTTCCTCTAATTTAGCCATAATTTGGTCGAAATTTACTTGTAAATCTTCTTGGAAATATTGAGCTTCTTGACCAGTATAAAGGGGTCCTACGTTTTGAGCAGGTCTCGTTTGACTTCCCGCAATATTCATACCTTCCGCAGGTTCAGGGGGTGCAAAAATAGGTTTTTCTCTTAATGGATGTCCTCCACCACCTCCTCCACCTCCCGCACTTGGGATTGGGTGAGCTGCTTTTTCTTCTTTAATTTCTTTTGCGATACCGGCTTCAGTTTTACCCCCGATTATATTTAAGAATTCTGGAGTTTCATCTCCTTCATCTAGAGGCACTACAGCATAATGCATTCCAACTTGCCCCCTGATCTCTTGACTACGTTTGGCACCAATAAATTTAGATCTTACAGAACTAGTAATTCCCTTCCACAAAAACACTTTGCGAACGTCATCGGCGACTACAACATAGCTTTCATCAGTTTTGAGCAGATCTTTAATTGGACCTCCAGTTTGAAGTTCTGTAGTGGTCCCATCCGGGTTGATTAGAAATACTTGTAATCCCATTTACAATACCTCGAGATACCTTAACAATTCTTGATAAAGTATACTTTTTGATAACAAATTTTTTTTTATTATCTATATAATATATTAGTTCTTTATATATTTTTTAATTTCGAAAAGCAATTATTTTTGAAAAATTTTGATTTTTTTGATAAAAAATTTTGACTTTTTAAGTTTGAAAATAGTTAACGATTTAATAAATCTATAATTGCCTGGTTGATATTTTCAATCATGTCCATGGTAGTAAATCGGGATCTTATATTATTACGGACATATTCGCCTAGAAATCCGTTAAGAAAAGCAGCAGAACAAGCAGATTCAAAAGGTAGGTTTTCAGTGGTAAGAAAGCAACCACATAACCCAGCTAAGACATCCCCAGTACCCCCAATAGACATCTCAGGACACCCTGTTTTATTGATCTTTAATTTTTTTCCGTCGCTGATATAATCGTATGGTCCTTTTATAAGAAGGGTTAGATCTAGTTCTTTCGCTAGATTAAATATTATGTTCCCTCTTTCTTCGATGTTATTATATGGGGGCAATTCTATTTCTGTCATAACTTTCAATTCTCCTTCATGCGGCGTCAAAATTACAGATTTTCCTTTGATTAAATCCAAATGATTTTTAATTAATTTGAGGGCATCGGCATCAAGAACTAAGGATTTCTTTCCTTTAACAATACATTTTACTAATTTAACAAGAAGATCCTCCGTTTCTTTTTGTTCCCCTAATCCTGGACCTATAATAATCGAGTTAGCCCAATCAATTAGCCTCTGAATCTCATCTAAAGCATTGATATTTAGAAAATCTCCGGGACTAGATCTCACAATCATATTAGGTGAATAATTTCTTAAAACATCACTAATAACTTGTGGAACATAAGTAATTACTAAATCACAACCAAAATTAATACCTGTTAAAGAGGAGTATGCTGGAGCACCAGAATAATTTTTTGATCCTCCAATAACTAAAATCCTTCCAAATTGTCCTTTATGATTATCTATTTTTCTCACTTTTAAGGTTGGGAGCAAATCACCCTTTCCAACAAATACACTTGCTTCTTGGGGAATACCTATTGATTTGACTATTATTTCACCTATGTATTCATTATCTTCACTAAGTCCCTTCTTAATTCGGTGCAAGGCAATAACTAAATCCGATTTCACAGCTTTATCAAGGACATTACCAGTATTAGGATTTAATCCAGATGGTAAATCTATTGAAATAACAGGTATTTTTAATTTTTTATTTAAATTATTAATCAAATCTATTGCGCTAGATAGTGGCTCTCGAATTTTTCCTTTAACTCCAGTCCCCAATAAACCATCGATAATTAGTTTTACATCCTTACATTTATCTGCGGTGTCTGAATGTTCTGAGATTTCTGTAGAATCTCGGATAATCACAGTTTCTATTGATATATCTAAATGACGCGAAATAATATCCCAATTGAATTTTGATTCTTTTGTACGAATTTTTTCTGGTAATCCTAATAAGAACACGATAGAATTCACATTAAATGCTGAAAGGTGTCTTGCTACGACAAAACCATCTCCTCCATTATTACCTGTGCCACAAAAAATAGCTACTTTATTGCCCTCTTTTAAATTATACCTTTCAATAAGTTCTATCGCTATAGAATACCCTGCACATTCCATTAAATAACCCAAGGGAATTCCTAACCATTGAGCATTATTATCAGCAATTGCCACCTCTTCGGCTGATATCCTATCTGAATTAAATCGTTCCATAACTAATTTTAAGAAACTGAAATAAAAAACATTTTTTAATTTAACAAGATATAATCGAATTTTAAAAATAGAAAATCTTAATTTAATTGGATTAAAAACCTAACTAATGTCAGAATAATCCATTTATAGAAAATGTATGAGTCGCTTTAAGGAAGATATCAATGAAGCAAAAGAACGCTTGAAAGCATGGTGGGATCATGAAATAATCGATCGCCCTTGTATTTCTTATTGGACTCCAAGATTAGGGGAAAAAATTCCAGATACCGAGGCAGTGCTAGAGTTCTTCGATCCTTTTTATTTAGCTCAATTTTGGGATAATGTGGAAACTGCTATAGATATGTATGAAGCTACTTCCAGAATTTTTTATTTTGGAGGAGAGAACATTCCTAATTTTCGGCCATATTACGGACCTGGAATTATGTCTGCTGTTTTTGGAATCGATCCTAAACCTCAGACCAGAACTGTATGGTTTCAAAAAGATACTTCTGTTGATGAAATTGTCCCATTGCTGGAAAGTGTACAACTTAATATGAATAATCCCTGGTATGTCAGGCTTATAAGAACTACTGAAATTGCGGCAAAGCGAGCAGGAAAAGATTATAGTGTTGGAGTAACCGATCTCGGAGGCATTTTAGATATTCTTTCTTCATTTTTAGGACCCACAAAATTAATTTTAACAATGAGACGAAATCCCGAATTAATAGATACTTGTAGAGCTATTATTCTCGAAAAATGGATGAAAGTATTTAACGACCTCCAAAATATCATTCAACACTATTCAGACGGTATTAGCAATTGGATGTATTTATGGTGTCATAAACCATGCTATCCAGTTCAATGTGATTTCAGTGCCTTTCTTTCCCCTAAATGGTTTAAACGTTTTGCATTACCAGATATCATTTCTCAAGCTGAACAATTGGATTATTGTATATATCACCTAGATGGTCCCGATGCCCTTAAACATTTAGACGATATCCTTTCAGTCCCTTCAATTACGGGGATTCAATGGGTTCCGGGGGCAGGGAGAGAGCTTAATTGCGATAATCACTGGATGCCAATATATAAAAAAATACAAGCAGCCAAGAAAAATTTAATTCTAGATTTCTTTGCCCTACCTGAACGTTTAGCTCGTTTTTATAAGGAATTAAATCCTATAGGTTTGATTACGACTACAATATTTATGGATTATGCCCGAACAAAATTCTACTTACCCAAATTCATAGGAGGCAAAGGAGGTGAGGGAAATTATCGGGAATTTAAAAAAGAGTATCGTAAGAAATTGAAAGAGCAAAAACTTTAATAAAAATATTTTTAATCTTAATAGAAATTCTTTAATACTTGAATTAATTCTTTAAAACTACTAATCTCAAATTCAGAGCAAAATGGTACTTTTTCTTTACGCCTCACAAATTTAATGGTCTTTATTCTCAATTCAGAGGCAGCTCGAAGATTTTCCAATTTATCATCAATGAATAAGCAATCTTCGGCAGGTGATTTAGTTTTTTCTAACAAAATTTCATAGATTTTTTTATCAGGCTTTCTATATCCGACATCGCCGCTTATAACAAGGACGTCAAAAAAATGATTTATTTTAAATTTAACACGTAAGAATTTAGACCAGTCTTTTAAATCGTTGGAGAGCATCGCTAATTTGTATTTTTTTCTAAGTTCTTTTGCGACTTCAAAAAATTCAGCATCAAAAATATACCAATTATCTAAAAATTCCTTTTCAATCTCAGGGTATTCACTGCCGTATCCTAATGCTTTCCAAAATTCTAAAGATGTAATTTGTCCCAAGCTTGCTTTAATATATGAATTATATATCGTTTTCAGTGGTAATTTATTATTTTTTGAACGAAGAAAGGGCACTAATAAGTCGCTGACATCATCTGCTACTTCATATATCACTCCCATTGCGTCAAAAGTAACCCATTTGATTGGCATTTTAATAAAGAGAAAAAAAGATTTAATAATAATTTTTCTTATACTGTTATATTACTTTTTAAAAGAAGGAGGAAATCTTTCTTTTACCATGTTTCTGCCTATTAATCCTCCAAATGTAAATGAAGTTGCGGCAGTTATCCATTCGATCCAAGGATATACCCCAGCAGTGATTACATAAATAAAATTAAAAATTGTCGCGATAACACAAATTATTGTAATAGATCTATAATATTTTTCATGTTTCAATAAAGGAATGGGAGCAATTGCCAAGAAAAAGAAGTTAGCAACCCAATGAACAGCACTAAATATGAAATGCCAAGGTTGAAAATCTCCGCGGAAAATAGCTTGCATGATAATTCCAAATGACGCTACAAAACCAATGCCAATGAATATATAGAGAACAATATTAAAAAGTTTACTATCAGTGCTCCATTCTTTTGTCCCATAGAAATAGGGAAATAAAAGAACCCCGGTTATGATACAAGCAATATCAAAAAACAAAAAACCGTTCGGATTCCAACGTTGGGTCCCTAAGGTACTCATATGATGTTTAATAAAAGAAAAACTGGGACCGAAAAGAATTATGGATATTAATGTCAATATAGTAAATACCGGAATGATAATAGTAATTGTTTGGGCACATAGGGGCCAAGTTTTAAATTTTCTCATAATATCTTTAAAATTCATATAATTCAAAATGTAAGATGATTATTAATCTATTCTCATAAGTTAAAGATAAAATGAGTGCCGGTGGCGGGATTTGAGCCCGCGACCTCCAGAATACATCCAGTCTGACCCATTTTTTCAGAAGGATTATGAGTCTGGCGCCTATTCAATATCTGAAAAATACAGACATTTTATAACCAGCTAAGCCACACCGGCAAGTATATGAGTATATAATATCGTTAAAGATAATAAATAATTTAATTTAAAATTATTCTTATCTTTTACGATTGGAATTTTATTCTATTCAAAAAATGACCTCACTATCAATATTTAAATGTTTAAAATAAATTTAGAAATAAGTAAAATGGATGAATTTAACTCTTTTAATATTGAAAAAAACGATCTTTTAGCTGAATTTATTGGAATTATGCTAGGAGATGGTCATTTACATAAAAAAGGTGAGAAATTATATGACGGAGATCTTTTAAGTATTTCATTAAATAGAGTTGATGAGCCCGAATATGTAGAATATGTTAAGAATCTAATATTCAATCTATTTGGGATAATTCCTATTGAGCAGCCACGAAGTGATAGTAAATCAATTGATTTAAAACTCTATAATAGTGATATCATTGATTTTTTAATTTCTATTGGGTTAAAAACAGGAGATAAAGTAAAGAATCAAGTTTATGTTCCTGAATGGATAAATAAAGAGAGATCTTGGATTGAATGTAATGAATTAGAATGGGTTTCAAAGATCAAACCATTAGTAATCGCATGCTTAAGGGGATTAACCGATACAGATGGTTCCTTATATGTTGATCATTTCAATAAAATAATTGGAATTGGATTTAAAAATGCTTCACTACCTTTAGTTAAAGATTTTAAATCGATGTGCGAATCTCTATGTATTCGTACGGGAAAAATATCAGAATCCCCTTATAAGTCTAATAAATCTGGGAGGATATATTTAGCATATCAAGTTCTAATCCGAGCTAAAAGCCATGTAAAAGTGTTTCTTAATATTATTAAACCAATGAAATGGGAATACAGGAAGAGTGAAATTGAAAAAATATTAAATTCTCTAGGTACTTCAGTTAAAGAAGCTCTAAATAGTAAATATAAAAGAAAGGATTCCTATCGAAAAATTTAAAGCCCCCGGCGGGATTTTCACGATTATGCGTAATGCAAAAATCACTTGAACCCGCGACCTTTGCCTTACCAAGGCAATGCTGACGGCTATAATCTTATTTTAACGATTTTATATACCGACTAAGCCACGGAGGCAATGCAATTTTTAAATATCTAAATCATTTGTAGATTAAAAATTTTTTTGATATTAGAGCTTAATATAAAATATTTAAGTTCAATCTAATTTAAAACCACACTTCTCACAATACTTTTGATATTTTTTTCTGTTGTTCGCACTACAGTTTCGGCAAAATGCATATTTTCTTTTAATATATCTCTCTTTTGTATGAAATTTGTGTTTTTCATTGCGATCCAAAATTACTTTTCTTTCTTTAATATGTTCATCACGAAATATCACATCTTAAATTAATGTTTTTCCTTACTTTAAGTGTTTTAAAATAAGTTTTTTTGGCGATAATACTTTTTTTTTAAAGAATTTGGTTATAAGTCTGTAAAGTATTAATCTAATCCATATATCAAATATAAAGTTAATCTTTAAAAACAAGTAATTCCTTTTTTTTTTTCAAAAAAAAAATTTAGGAAGTGAAGAAAAATAAGACAGGTTCAAATAACCCTTAAAAACGAACAGAAAGAACAAATACAAAAAGTTTTAGAAATTATAAATACGGATCTTAATATTAAAAATATGGTCCTGCTTAAAGGAACGTCTAATTCGCTTATTATCTTGAGGCAAAAGAGAACTGCAGTTCCAGGCTTGATTTATAAACTAAATGATATTGGGGTCGGAATTGATTTTGGGATTATAGATATTTTACCTTTAGAGGCTACAATACCGAAACTTGAAAAAGATGTAACTCCTGATATTGAAGAAGAAAAGACACCAAAAAGAATAACCTTGGAAGAAATTAGAAATAATATCGATGAAGGAACGAGACCAGATTTGAATTATCTCATCTTTATAATTTTATCCGCCATAGTCGCTGGTGCCGGGCTTGTATTAAATTCTCCCGCAGTTGTAATAGCATCAATGATTTTATCTCCATTAATGGGACCTATCCTTGGCTTTTCTTTTGGTATAATGACTCGTGATGATAATATGATTAAACATAGTACCATAGCTCAATTCTTAGGTATAATAATATCCATATGCTCAGGGATTTTTTTAGGTGTTATCATTAGATTTCTTGTTAGAGACCCTCAAGTTACATCGGAAATGGCTGCAAGAAATTTTCCTAGTTATTTAGATATAATGATCGCAGTTTGTGCAGGTATTGCAGTTGGATTTTGTGTCACGGGAGCAGTAAAGTCAACAGTGGTCGGTGCTGCAATTGCATTGTCACTTATGCCCCCTGCTGTGAATGTGGGTCTTTGTTTAATTTATGGGGAATTGTCACTTTCTCTTGGAAGCCTTATTCTTTTAGTTACAAATATCATCATAATTAATGCATGTACGATGATTGTATTGAAAATAAAAAAAGTCCACGAAATACCAAAAAAGGATATATTATGGCAAGGGCCTACTGAATTCTTAAAAAAGAAGAGAAAGTGGTTTAGAAGAAACAAACAATAAAACAGCAGAACGAATTTAATTCATTTATTCAAGTTTGCATCCATATTTTACACAATCTTTTTTCTTTATATCTGGAGCATCAATGAATTTTTGATTTCCAATCTCCAGAAAAACATTGTAAAAGAGAATACCATCGTATATCAATTTTTTAACATATTGATTTTTTTCAACCTCATAAGCTAAATCACATCCCATAGCTCCAATTTCAATCACTCTTCAATAGAATGCTTCTCAGAATTCATATATAGCTGTGCAAATAATAATCATTTTGATTTAATTACTCTAAAATAACATTAATTTCAATCAGGATAAAGTTTTTTTAGTAGATGATAAATAACGATAATTTAAAAAGAGAATAAAACTAATTTTTTTGATAAATTATTAAAAATAATAAGGAGATACTTAAAATATTCAATTTTCGTATTTATTTCCACAATAGTAACAGTATCTCCCATCCATATCTCTTTTTGAACCGCAAAAAGGACAATTTGATTTAATTATCAAATCGAATTTTGACTCATATTTTTTACTTTCATTAAGATTGTCATTAGTTAGATTATCCTTCTCGAAAAACTCATACTTTTCATAGAAAGCTTCAGAATTTTCTTCGCTAACTACTATGTTTAGTTTTTCTGTTACAGGAACCAATACTGGTTCTCTATTTGAGTTTTTATTCTCAATGTATTCTAGAGATTTAACTCGAGGTTCATTCGAATTCATTTGGTTTTGATTTATAAAAGTTAGATCTTCTGAGGTATATTTTTTTTTGTGGCTTAATAAAATATAAGCTAATGGAATTTGTATAATACACATTAGAATGATAATGATTATAGCTATTATCAGAGAGTATGGATTATAATCATTAGTTTTTATACTTATCTTTTCATAATAATATGCTGTTTCATCATCTATTTTCAATTTAAACTCATCAATTATTCCCGCATTGTCATAATTGAGTTCAGAAATAATGGTATTATTACCATTAAAACGATATATCAATAATTGTGAAGATGAGCCCTTTAAAATACTTGTATTAGAAATTAATGGAGCACTTTCAACAAGTTCGTCTAAATAATCATTCACATGATAAGGAATATATCTAAGCTTAAGATCATTAATCTCATAAAACCAATCATCTGGAATTTTATTTGGATCTTTGTAAATTTTTAATTCTTTTGATTTTCGATAAGAACCGTCATTATGCTTATAATATACTTTAACCTTCCAGTTATCTGAAGTCTCTTCGATATCTTTAATATAATGCATAATTGTGGAATCCTCTTTATGATTGGAATCCAAACAAGATAAACTGGAATTAAAGATATTTTTTATTTTCTCAATTAAATCTTTATCTACTTTCGAATATTTCCAAGTGATTTCAATATCTTTTCTAAAATTCAAGTTATAATCTGATTTAGCATAAGATTGTGAGAAAAAAACTGGAAAGAGAATAAAAATGAAAATAAACATTTTTAAAACTGTAACTTTTTTATATTTTAACACTTAATAATTCGCCCTTATTTTAATTGAAATTATACATTTCATTTTACATTCTAATCTCTTTCTTTTTTATTTTTGTACATATTTGGGACATTTACTTTTATCTCCGGGATATAAATTTTAGGAATAGTTATTCGAGGGGGATTTAACGAGAGATCTATCTCTATGTTGTTATTATTAATTTGAGGATCGTGCTTTATGTATTCACTTTTAACTCCATGAGAATATTCTTTTTCTTTTAATGATTCCCTATTCATTACCGGGAGTCCCTCTTCATAATTTAAATTTTTAGGTGCTAATGGCCCTTCTTCTAGGGAATCTAGAGAATCGACTAATTCAAGATCCTTTTTTACGATTAATTCTTCATAGGCTTTCATAAAATCCTCAATACTCTCGAAATCGCTGCTCTTATTAGTTTCAAATACCCAGCCCGTGTGCACATCATAGAGCCATCCTAAAATTTCAACATCCATTGGAAAACCTTTAAAATCTCTCAGGGTTTCAACCTGTTCATTAATATTTTTTAAAACATCTTTAAAAGGTTTGAAAAAGTTCCTAAGTTCAGTATAAGGATTATTCTTGTTATGAAATATTAATTCTCGAGATTTTGCATATATTTTTTCTCTTAATTCTATTACGTTTATTTTTGTCATCCCGCAGTCAAGGTGACCGAGAATAATAATATATTTTATATGATATTCATGGACAGCAATTAAAATTGATCTTAGCATATCAATAGTAAAAGAATTTCCAGCATTTCTTAAGACAAATACATCTCCAGGATTTAATTGAAATATTCTATGAATATCGATTCTAGGATCCATACATGTAAGGAATAAAACAGGATATTTTGGTAAATCTTCTGTAACATCAATCTTTTCTAGGTCATGGATAACTTTCCATCGAAATTTTAAATTCCCTTTCAATAATTTTGTTTCCAAATTCTCATTCACTTTTAATTCACCTCTCTATTTTGATATTATATTTTCTTTAATCAATTTATTTCCACAATAAAAGCAATATTCTGCTTCAACATTAGAAAGCGAGCCGCAAAATTGGCAACTCTGAAAATCCACTACTTTTAATTCTTTTTGTCTGATCTTTCTATAAAATTCTTCAGTTTCATATGGTAATTGAAGAGGTTCTTGTAGATTTATTATATTTGAGCGTGTTTTAATAGAGATATTATAAAAATTATTCCTTTCTCTCCTTCCTTCTTTTAAGAGGGATAATCTATTAGATTTTCGGGCCCGCTTATTATTATTTTTTGTTAGTTTATAAGCCAAAACAATTAATATTAATTCTATCATAATAACTAATGCTATAATTGAGACACCTAAAATCAAATGAAATGCACTAATTTTTTATTACCTCTGTAATCTTTTCTTCACTATTCGAATCTCCGAGGTTTTGTTTTTCCCATTCTTGATCCACTAATTTTTTCCTCTGTGTAGTGGCAGCAACGCCAGCTTTATTCCCTCCTCCACTACTATGTCGACTACGCCCACTACGGCTACGTCCTCCCTTTTTACTTGCTATAGGTGGAAAAAATAATTCTAAAGCAATCCAAAAAAGAACCATCCATATCATTGATCTGATTAGACAGGAAAAATAAAGCCTATTTGGAGGATCTGTCTCAACATTCCATTTAACATTTTCAAATAGTAATTGCAGCATCCAGTAATTCAGCAATACTGAAAGCATTATTCCTATTCCGCTTACCATAATAAATGCTCCAATTATACAAGGTAAACAACTTGAAAATTCCCCATATTCCTCTCGGTATAAGCCATTTATATTATTTGCTTTTAAACTTGAATCAAGTATGATATATCCACCAATTAAGGTTATAATTATTAAAGCACCAGACATTATGAAAAAATACCATAATATTGTTGATTTAGGGTAAATAAAGCGAATAGATCTAATTACTTTGGCCACTAAATATCCTGCTATGTAAAATATACTAAGGAATATCCCTACCCATAGGGTTTTTTCTATACCACAGAAGTTGTCTATAAAAACACCTATATATAGTGTAAAGGAGAGCCATATGACTGAAAGCGGCAAAAGTGATCTGAGCCAGTGTTGATTATAATAGAATGACTTTCTCTTTATGTAAGTAATTATTATTGATACTATCGGAACGATAAATAAAAATACATACCACAAATTTAGAATAGTATTAGCAATGCCCAAAAAGATTATTAGCGTTGTTAATAAACCTGTGAGATTTAAAAGCATTATTTGAGAAATTACTACTCGATCTGCTACAAAATAAGTTCTTTTATCTTTTAATTCTGTATATTTTTCACTTATATAGTTTTTATCCAAAATTACCCTATTATGAACTAATTTAGACATTTTTTTTCTTATTTCACCCTTTATTTTTTAGTTTTATTTTATAAATTAAAAAAAAAAAATATGAATTAAATTAAAAAAAAAAATAAGATTATTTCTGAATTTTTGCTAAAACCTTTTTCATTTCACCATTTCCAAAGAATTTCTTAATCTGGTCAGAATACTCTGGTAGTAGCTGTAAGAATGGCATAATAGCTTTTGAAAGCGCGGTAAAGGATTCATTGCCGTCTCCCATAATAAACATCTTTTCGGGGCTTAAGTTCTTGAAGATCTCCGGTAAAATATTAGTTAATTGAACTGCTAAAAACCTCTCATCAGCACTAGTCATAGCTTCTACTTGCTTTTGAAAACCTTCAGCTTGAGCAAGCATTTGCTGCTTAATGTTTTCAGCTTCACCTTCAGCTTGAGCAATGAGTTTTTTCTTAATTTGTTGTGCATCAGCTTCAGCTTCGATTACTTTTTTCTGACGTTCACCATCAGCTTCAATTGTCTTTCGGTCTCGTTCTTTTTCCGCGATAGCGATTTCTCTGTCTTTTTCTTGCATTGCTACTTCTTTTTCTACTACTTGTTCTTGAATACCAACTTCGTTCCTCACTTCTAATTCTCTTAAGCGAGATTCCCTTTCTGCATCAGCTCGAGCTATTCGAGCTTTTCTAGCCTCGATAGATTTCTTTACTTGTTCCATGTTTTCTTTTAACTCATGTTCCAGGATGTTTACTTCCCTAATTTCAATCGATTCTATTACAACTCCCCATTCTGCAGTTAATTCGTGTAATTCTTTACTAATTTGTTTGATTATCTCTCTTCTTTCCCGAATAATTTTTTCTATTTCCATATTCGCCGCTGTAGTTCTAATTATAGCTTCCGCAGCATTTTTTAAGATTTTTTCTACATAATTATCATCCCGAGGGTACCAAGATACCGCACTGAAGGCTCTCTCCGGGTCAATGACTTTCCAGATTAACATGCCAAAAATCGAAATGTTCTGATATTCCTTTGAAACAACCTGTTCATGCGCGTCTAAATTCGTTTGAATACTAGTTGTTGGGATTACAATAAATTCGTCAATTAAAGGTAGTAACCATATGGAACCACCCAATCCTGCGTGCTTTACTGTACCGTTTCTTAAATGTATAACGAATTGGTTAGTTTTGAATTTTCGGTAGCGCGTAGCCATGAAAATTAAGATTAAGAATGCTATAATAATCACTGTGACAATTCCACCAACTATCCAACCATTAACTTCTTGGAACAGCATTTTCTTTTTTCTTAACCTCCTTTTTTTTGTTTTAAAATATTTTAATTTTTATTTTTTTAAATTTGAAAAAAAAATTTTTAATTTAATGAAATTATAGTACAATCACCCTCACATGTAAAATACTAGCAGGATGATGCCTATAATTGTGAGTATTATTGAAAGATTGATGAGTATAGGACCGAATACTCGAGGTTTATGGTAAACTTTCTTTTCTAGTTTCGCTTTTTTGATATCTTTTCCACGAAATCTGACGGATTCTTTATTTTGCTCCTGCTCCGTCTTTTTTTCTTTCCCGTCTTCTAAAACTACTTCACTCACACTCATCCTTTCATTATCCCCTCCTTTTAATTAATTTTTTATTATTATCAACCAATAAAAAGCCTTTGTTCACATCGCAAATATAAACCATTTCTCCTTCTTCAAATTGAGAATCAAGTTTTAGTGGTTTTACATGCACCTTTTCAAATTTCAAAGGTGTTGAGGAGGGGATTTTGATGACCCCTCCTCTGTAATCCACCGATAAAACGACTTCGCCCTGGACTCCTATAAGGTTTTGTGTTGAAGAAATATTATAATATCTTGATTTTGCAATTTTTTTCCATCCCACTGAGATATAATGTGTAAATAGGTAAGCTATGAGTGGTGTTATAAAAAAAATCAAAAATCTTAGCCAGTTAGTAATAAGAAAATATAAAATAATCCCCGAAATTCCAAAAACTAATAAAAATGTAGAGAATAGTAACATGAAAGGCGCTGGAGTTGCGTCACTTAAGTCCCTTGAATCAAT
>JBHLNT010000170.1:0-9229 GCA_048941265.1 Promethearchaeota archaeon | reverse complement strand
TGGTAATAAAACTTATTATCCATCTTTAGAAGGCTATAAGCTAGTTCATTTTTTTTTAGTTATTACATTAGGAATTAGTATTTTACTTTTATATAACAAGATAAATTATTCTAAACAAAATAATTTCAAAAATAGAGATCCTATAAGAATTAATAGGATATCTTAAAAAGAAATTAAAATAGAATAGTGTCTTATCTTGTCTTTTTAGAAACTAATACTTTCAAAATTTTTAACATTAAGTAAAAATATTAAATATCTGGCTAAAGAGAAATTGATTGTCAATCTTGTTTCAAAATCCGAAAAATAATTGTCAATATCAAAAATAGCTTTAAATTTTTGATAAAGAAGTCCAAAAATTTTATTTTGACATCGTTATCAATATTTCATGACTATTAAGCAACTATTATTTTAAAAATATCGTGATTTAAGATTTTTATTTTTTATTTATGGTAATTAATTTTATTTAAATGAGATATTTTCGATAATTTAATTAATTCGATTATTTTTCATATAAGTTAAACCATCATCTAAATTGTATATTCGAAATTCTGGACCAAGAAATTTCTTGAGTTTAGTTATATTTAATCCCGCGTTTTCGGGACGAATAGCAGTTTGATGCAATTTTTCTACTGGAGTTATTAAATCTTGATCATAATTAAAAATTTCAGCACATTTAACGGCTATATTATATCGGCTCAAAACATCATCCCCCGCAGTGTGGAAAATTCCTTTAGCGTCTTTCTCTATCAATTTAAATAAGATTTGAGCTAAATTTCTAACAAAGGTTGGATTATTTATTTGATTAGAGACTATTGAAATCTTTTTTTCGTGTTTTAAATTATTTAAAATCCAGGTAATAAAATTTAGTTTTTCTTGATTCCAACCATATAAAACGGCAGCTCTACAAATTAAAAAATCAATTCCAGAATTAATGATATGTAATTCTGCTTCATATTTTGTTTTTCCATAAAAATTTATAGGATGAGGAATATCCTCCTCACTGTAAAGCCCTTGTTTTTTGGTGCCATCAAATACAAAATCAGTTGACATAAATATTAGTTTACAATCTATTATTTGAGAGACATGAATGATATTGATTACTCCATCAACGTTAACTTTTTTTGTAAGGTTCTTATTTACCTCACATTCATCAACGTTAGTAAAAGCGGCCGTTAAAATTATTATTTCTGGGGAAATTTGTCGAATCTTTTTATTTATATCATTCTGATTAGTAATATCCATTTGAAAATAGGGAATATCAGGAGGAATATTATTATTTTTCAAGTCACCTGCGATTAATAAATAGTTTAAATTTCTTATTTCCTTACTATCTTGAAAAAATAGTAAGTTTTTGCCAAGGAAACCGTTAGCTCCGATGATTAATATTCTTTTTTTATAATTAGTGAAACTCTTACCATTGTTCATTATAATTCAATCGATTTTTTTTTAACCTTTTTTAGCCATTCTTGATTTTCTAAATACCATTTTACGGTCATCTCCAATCCCTCATCGAGGCTTATTAAAGGTCTCCAATTCAATTCCTTAGTAATTTTATTATGATTTATGGCATATCTCAAATCATGACCCGGCCTATCTTTTACAAAGCTTATAAGCGATTCTGGTTTATTTAAAATTTTTAATAATTTCTTTACTAATTCTATATTACAAATTTCAGAATCTCCTCCAATATTATAAATCTCACCCGTTTTTCCCTCTAGTAATACTCTTAATATAGCAGAACAGTGATCCTCTACATATATCCAATCTCTTATATTTATACCTTCTCCATAAATAGGCAATTTTTTATTACTTAGAGCATTGTTCAAAATCAAAGGGATAAGTTTTTCGGGAAATTGAAAAGGGCCATAATTATTTGAACAACGAGTAATATTTATGGGAAGATCAAAAGTCTTATAATAGGCTCTTATCAATAGATCCGCTGAAGCTTTGCTAGCAGAATAAGGACTATTGGGCCATAGAGGATTACTTTCCTCAAAAGCAGGATCATTAGGATTTAAGGATCCATACACCTCATCAGTGGAAATTTGTATAAACTTTTTTATTTTATTCTTTCTGGCCACATTTAATAAAGTTTGAGTGCCAATGATATTTGTTTTTGTGAATAAATCAGGATAATTTATTGAGCGATCAACATGAGATTCTGCTGCAAAATTAATGATATAATCAATATTTTCGCTATCCACTATCTTATTTACAAGCTTAAAATCACAAATATCTGTTTTATAAAATTTATAGTGATTAGGATAAGTTTTTTCATAATTTTTTAAATTTTCAGCGTTTCCAGCGTAAGTTAATTTATCCAAGTTAATTACACGAAATTCTCGATTTGATTTTAAAAGAAATCTTATAAAATTACTTCCAATAAATCCCATACCTCCTGTTACTAAAACAGAACTCATTTTAAAGCAAACCAAACAATTATTTAATAATTATCCCATTTTTATTTCCCAATTATAATCTATTTTATCTGTGTCATAAGGTAATCTATATTCGTCTGGTGTATTATAATTATACAGTTCTGTTGGAATATTTAAAACCATTATTCTTTCGCCTCCGATTGCTTTGAAACCATGCCAGATATCACATGGAATTGTGACTAAGAGAGGATTTTTTTCTCCAAAAAAAATCTCATTTATTTTTTTGTATGTAGCAGATGATTCTCTATCATCATATAATACTAATTTAGCATTCCCAACAATGCATACCAAGTTATCTGTTTGAATTTTGTGCTTATGCCATGCTTTAATTACATTTGGAAATGCGACGGTAATATAGGCTTGACCAAATTTGTCGAACAGATCCCAATCAGATCTGAAACATTCTTGTAAATATCCTCTCTCATCCAAAATTGCTTTTAAATTTTTTATAATAACTCCTTCAACTAAATTCATTTACATAACACTAGATAAATCTTAATTTTTAATTGTTTTTCTATTAATTTCATTAATTTTTTCCTTAATAAAAGTACTTGACTTTAATAACGTATCAAACTTTCCAGCATCAGACCAAAATCCCTTTATAATTACTGATTTAGTTCTGCTATTTTTGATATAATAATTATTAATATCTGTGATTTCTAGTTCTCCTCTGCTCGAATAGCCTATTTCGGTTTTGATTTTTTTAATTATTTCAAAAATTTTTTGATTATAAAGGTATAATCCTGTTACAGCATAACTACTTTTTGGATGTGTAGGTTTTTCTACTATTGATTTTATGGTGCTATCCTCATTTAATTCAGCAACTCCAAATCGCTCAGGATCATCTACTTTTTTTAAAAAAAGATAACAATCAAATTCATCAGAATTTTTGAACTGGTTAACTTCAGATTTAAATGCATCCTCAAAAATATTATCTCCTAAGATTACCGCTAATTTATTATCTTTTAAAATTTTTCTAGTTAAATATAATGCTTCAGCAATACCTCCTGCTGATTTTTGGTAGACATAACTAAAATTAGCGCTGAACTCACTGCCATCTCCGAGTAATCTGATAAAATCTCCTACACTTTCTCCACCTAATACAATCGTTATGTCTGATATTCCGGAATTTGTCAAAGTCTTAATTACCTTGTAAATCATGGGTTCGTTATAAACAGGCAATAGATGTTTATTTGTAACTTTGGTTAATGGAGATAATCGAGAACCAGTACCACCTGCTAAAATAACACCTTTCATAAAAAAAACCATTTCAACAATGTTATTAACAAAATAACTAAATTTTACATAATAATTATTATTTGTTTTTTAATTATTCTTTTTAAAGGACCTTATTCCCGATAGGTTAATATTAAAATTATTAGAAATCATGAATAATTCTAGTCAGATCTTATTTTAATAGAGAACTGAAATTATCATTATAGATAATTTAATATAACTGCTTGGATTTAAAAAAAATATGAAAACACTGATACTTAATTTACCACGATATAAAGGTTCTTCAGCTACACGTGAAGGAAGATGTGAATTACTTGAAAATCATCGTGTTGATACTCCCGCAACTCTTTTAATCATTGCTTCCATATTAAGGGAAAATAATTATGATTTTGATTTTATTGATGCTAATGGATTAAATTTAAGTTATAAATATATTTCAAATCGGTTAAAAGAGCAAAAATATGATATTGTTATTTTTACGTTTATTTCGAGTATTTTTGATTATGAATTAAAGATTTGTGAAATAATTAAAGAAATTAATTCATCATGTATTACAATTGGATACTCTTGGTGGGCAAGAAATTTTGGTAAAGAAATATTAGAAGAGTATCAAAAATTAGATATTTTGATCATTGAGGATCCTTTTTCTATTATAGAAGATTTAATGTCTCGTTTAAATAAAAATCGCGATTTAAACGATATAGGCGGGATTGTTTTTAGAGATAAAAACAATAAATTGCAAATAAATCCCACGTTAAATTCCAGAAAAGATTTTAATGAATTGCCATTACCAGCCTATGATCTTTTAGAGACCTTTCGGCCTTATTATATATATTCTCCCTTATTAAAACCTTATGCATTAGTTTATGCGGGAAGAGGTTGTCCCTTTGGTTGCAGATATTGTAATGTCGCAAGGACTAAATATAGTGGAAGATCAGCAGAAAACATCATAAAAGAATTGAAACTTTTGAAAAATATTGGAAAAGTTAAATATGTGTGGTTTTTTGATGAAATTTTTACTATTAATAAAAAAAGAGTAATAGAGATATGTAAAAGAATGATTAAAGAAAAAGTAAAAATTAAATGGTTATGTGATTCACGAGCAGATCTAGTTGATAAACAATTATTACAACTCATGCGAAGAGCAGGTTGTATCGGAATTTCTTACGGGATTGAATCTGGGAGTCAAATCATATTAAATAATATGAATAAAAATATTACAGTTGATCAAGCAAAAAAAGCATTGAAATGGACGAGAGAAGCACATATCCCTATTCAATTAAATTTAATTTTGGGATATATTGGAGAAAATGAGAAAACCTTAAGAGAAACACAATTGTTTGTGAGAGAAACCCTTCCAGAATTTATACAAGCTAATCCATTGCTAGCTTTAGTTGACACTGAATTTATTGATTTGGCTATTAAAAATGGATGGTTAAGTAAGAATGTAGACTGGAAAACGAATCTAATTTCACCTTATAAAAAACTTAACAATTATAAGCCTTATGAACTAAAGTTATGGAAAGAGATCTCAAAAATAAATAAAATTTTGCATAGTAATATTCAATGGTGGATAGTCATAATAAAAACTTTAATTTGGAATCCTAAGCTAATCTTACCGATAATAGGCATTTTTTTAAAAAAATCTCAGTCAATTAAGATCAGGCTCTAAATTAAAATATGAAGACTTCGACAAATCACTATCGATTTAATAGGTTTTATGAAAATACGACTTGGAATTTAATTAAATATGAACTTTAGTATGGTACTTTTTTAGAATATAAAGATCTAAAATCACTCAAATTCTTAATAAAAGAGTATTTAAAAATGAATATATAATGCTTAAATAGCGTTATTGAGGGAGCTCATATAATGTTAATCTAATATCTAATCTAAAGTTATACTCTTTAATTTCTTCTAAATTATATTTATCAACAACCATATCATCCGTTTTATCCTTAGGATCTCTGTAATTTTCCCAAAAAGTTATAATCCAAATTCGAGTTATATTTTCTTTTAAAATATCTTCAAAAAACTCCTCTATTTCACCCTTATCATAATTCAAATCATCAAAATTCCCTTTTAAGTCAAAATCATTTAGATCACTGTAATATTTCATCACATCAGAATATGGGCCTCCAGGATAACATAATATAATAATATCATTTTTTTCAAATTTTTGTTTAAGCTTTTTGATGCACCCATCCCAATCTGGTTTTTGCAGATAAAAGGCTCTAAAAATTGGATATATTATGATGTTAAATACTAATAAAATGATTATAATTGAGTAGATAAGTTTTTTTGCTAAAATTTTTGATAAGAGAATACTAATAATTTTAAATATTTTTATTTCACTTTTTGAGATATTTTTATTATAAAACAATTGATAAAGACCAAAAGCCTCAACTATGTGAATAAGCGTTAACCCACCAATTATATTTTTAGAAGTAAATGAATTTACAATTATAAATCCAGTAATTATTGAAATTCCAAATAATAATACGGTTAATAATATAATGAAGAAAAATATGGCTTTAAAATCAAAATCATCTCTATTTTGAAATATTATTATAACTCCTATCAAAGAGATAACTGATAATATCATTAAAGGGATATTGATTAAAAAGGTTAAAATGATTAATTTCAAAACATATGGATCATTAATTTTTGAAGGAACGGGTCCTAAGAAAAAATTAAACGCCCAATAAGATAGAGAAATGAGATTCAATGCTCCTCCAGCATATCCATGAGCACCTCCTAATAAATCACTAACAGCATAAGGCATCCAGGGAATATAACTAATGATTGTAATTATTAATGAGAAAAATACTTTTTTAAAGACACTCTTTTCTTTTTTATTGAAAATAATAATTCCAAGTAATACAATTCCATAATATATGAATCCCATATAGTGTGTATAAATTAGAAGTGAACCTGTTAGACTTAGAAATAAATAATTTTTAAGATTATTTGGTGACTTTAAACATTTTATTCCAAAATAGAGGCTTATTGTAAATAATAAATGAATTAATGAATAGGCTCGAACTTCATTTGCATAATAAATTGAAAAAGGAGATATAGAATAAAGGAATATTATTATTAAGGCTAGTTTTTCATCTTTAATTTCTTTTCCAATTAAATATAAAATAGGAAGAGTTAAAATGCTAAATATAGCAGATAATAATCTAGTTGAAAAAACCGAATTTCCGAACATTAAAATCCACCCTCTTAAAAGAAGATAATATAAAGGAGGGTAAATGTCTCCGATAGCCCTTCTCCAAAAGATATTGTCCGGAGAACTCGCGAGGACAATACTAAATGCTTCATCTTCCCACAATTGTTCCGAAATAATATTTATTAATCTTAAATATATACAGATAGCAAAAATAATTACAAAGAGATTTCTATTCGTTAATAAATTTCGGTAATTCCGATTTATAGTATTTTTATTAGACATAGATTATTTTTACTCAAAATTATATCATAGTTAAATCTCAAAAAAATAAGATCCTTTTTATAATTCCATTTTAGTCGATATTAAATTAACTTAATCTTTGCTTTTATTAAATAATAATCGATTTAACTCTAGTTACTATAGGAATGTTATTGAATTATTGTCAGAAGTACTAATTTTTTAAGAAATAGTCTTTATTAAAAAGAGTATAATTAAGATGTAGAACCATTCCCCTTCCATTTTCTATACCATTTCTCTAATATAATTAAGATCCATAGTTGACTCATTTTAGGGAAGGAAGATGATAGTAGATAATTGATATAATTTTTGTTAAGAATACCATCTTTAACTAACTGTGAATTTTTTAATACGGATAAATTCTTATTCACAAATCCTAATCTATCTAAGGGAGCATTAAATCCCCCCTTTTTACGAGTTAAAATTTCCCTTGGAAGATATTTTTTTGCTACTTTTTTTAAAAGATATTTTCTCTTCCTATTTTTAAAAATTAAACGATGGTCTATTGACATTACATATTCTACCAAGTTATGATCCAGAAATGGAACTCTAAGTTCTAAAGAATGAGCCATGCTAGCTCTGTCAACTTTCGTTAAGTTATGATCTACTAAAAAAGTATGAAAATCCAACTTAAGTAGATCTTTAATATTGCGTAAACCATTATTTGCATAATTTTTCATAAAGTTCTCTTTATTCATTTTTTTGTAGAATTGCTTATCAAAGAGATTTTCTAAATCATTTAGAGGAAAATATAAATCACTTAAATGATTAAATAATTCTAAATCATCGAGAGATAATAAGTGAAGATATTTCATTAAAATAGTTGAAATCCGATTTAGAAGTGAGTTATTTATCATTTGTAAAATTTTTAAATTAAGTGAATGCAAAAATCGGAATATGGGACGAAAATATCGAAATCTATAATAACGTAAATACCTTGAATGCCAAAAATAACCTGCAAAAAGTTCGTCTCCTCCATCTCCAGATAAAGCAACTTTTAATTCTTTAGAAATCATATCCATAACCCGAAATGTAGGGAATATGGAACTTACACCTAATGGTTCATCATAATAATACAGCATTTTGTCTAGTTGACTATCAATGTTTTCTACTGATAAAATCGCATCTTTATTTTCAATATTTAAGCTATTAGCGACTAATTTAGCGTATTTTAACTCACTATGTTTTTCAGGTACAAAACCAATGGAATAACTACATAAATCTTCCTTGATAGTCGAACCGATTGCTGTGACTAAACTAGAATCAATACCGCCGCTTAATAAAACCCCTACAGGGACATCACTTATAAATCTAAGATTAATAGATTCTTTCAAATTCTTATGAATTTGGGTTATTACATCTTTCTCTTCTTTAGCTTTTCTTTTGAGTTTTAATTCCCAATATTTATTAATTTGATATTTATGATTATTCAAGATTAAATAATGACCCGGAGGTAATTTATGTATATTTTCCCATATCGAATATGGTGAAGGTATATACCCAACCATAAAATAGAACTTTAAAGCTTCAGGATTTATAATTCTCGGAATATCCTCATCTTCCACAATTGCCTTTATTTCAGAGGCAAAAATGAATCGTTGATCGTTATAGTAGTAGTATAACGGTTTGATTCCAACTCTATCTCTAGCCAAAAATAATTGACTCTTATTTTCATCCCAAATTCCAAAAGCAAACATTCCATTGAGTTTATCCAGAACATTAACGCCCCATTCTTCATAACCATGAATTATGACTTCGGTATCAGTATTACTATAAAAATCATGTCCCAGATCAATTAACTCAGATTTTAAACTCTGAAAATTATATATTTCACCATTATAAGTTATCCAAATTGTTCCATCTTCATTTTTCATCGGTTGTTTACCAGCCGATGATAAGTCTATAATAGATAATCTACGATGACCCAGTGCTGCATTTATTTGAGTATTAAAATAAACTCCTTCATCATCGGGACCTCTATGGATTAAGGTATCTCTCATTCTAATAAATTTTTTAGTATTAATTTTCTCCTTTGAAATTTCACCTATTATCCCACACATTAGTATAAATGATCCCGATTAGT
>JBHLNT010000169.1:0-9238 GCA_048941265.1 Promethearchaeota archaeon | reverse complement strand
AAAAATAGTTAGTAAAAAGCTCCTTCAAAATCTGCTAACATAAAATAGATATCCCACTACAAGGATAATTATTATTAGTAATAGTATAAAAGGAAAGGCAATTAATCCAATTTTTTTACCCCGGTGCAAACATTTAGTACAGGCGCTATTTCCTCCAACGAGTACTAAATGAGTAGAGCAAATAGGTTTATTACAATAAATACATGTACCCTTAGAATTATCGCCGCATATATAGCATTTAGCCATTTTTTCACCTCATTTTGAAGTTTAGAATAACGAGATTTGATAGTAAATATTTTGACAAATTAATATATAAAGATGGTGTATATTATAGAAAACATATACCATACAGAATGCAAATAAATTAATATAAAAAAAAGTAAATAATATATATGGAAGAATTAAGTCAAGAAATGGGAAAATGTGAAGAGTGCGGGAAGGAAATTAATCTTGCTGAAGCATGGAGAGTAGATGAGAAATATTACTGTCAACAATGCTTTAATAAAAAGGAAATCTAATTTTCTTTTTTTTATTTTTTGTAGATTCGTATTCCTATGTCATGATTTTTACATTTAATTTAGCTATAAACTGATTATCAAGATAAGGAGTATTATAATAAACATAATAAATGAGATTGAGAACAAAATCGTGATGATATAATTTAAAAATGAACAAAATTCCCCCTGCTTTAACTTTATTTTTGCTTTCCCCCTTGTTAGGAGAATTAATCTCCGGTCATTTATCCCCTCTTGAATTTTTTCATCCATTCAGATTCATAATAACTGTTGTTCCCTATGGATGCGGCGCGTTAATATGTCGTGAAATAGTGGTAAGAAATCAGAAAGGCTTTTTGAACTTAATCTTAATAGGTATAGCTTTTGGTTTATTTTTTGAAGGATTGATCACCCGAGTAATTTTCAATCCAAATTGGGAAGGTTTGGGGGGTTTATCATCTTATGATCGTTTGTTTGGGATGAATCTTATCTTAACGGTCGGTATTGTACACTTTCATACATTTATTAGTATAATAAGTGCTATCTTTTTAACAGAAATATTATATCCAGAGAAAAAAACCGAAACTTGGATTAGCAAACCTGTATTAGCATTATGTTTTATCGGTTTGATATCATGGATATTCCTGTTTGGAATTATAGTATCATATAATCCCCCGATTGAAGGGATAGTATTTATTATTTGTCTTTGTACAGTTCTTATTGTTTTAACGATAAAAATCCCTGCAAAAATCTTTTCGGATGATAAAGAAAATAAAATTCATTCAGTGATATTCTGGTTATTAGGATTTTTAGCAATGACTTCAATTATGATTGGGGTGTATGTTTTACCACAGGAAGGAGTTCAAATTCCAACTGAACTCTACCTTTTTCTATTAATTCTTATAATAATAACAGAAATCATACTTTTAATTTATTTAACAAAAAATGGAAAAAATTGGAGTGATAATAACTGTTTTTATTTAATAATTGGATGGTTGACTTTTTTTTTATTTATAACAGCAGCCCAATTATTCACAGGGAAAAGTATTGTTAGCTTTATTACTATAATACTCTTTATTAGATTAAAAAAAAAGCTCAACCAAAGAGAATTAAATTCAGAAGATCACTCCTCCAATAATATGATCTAATAAATTTCACTTTCTACTTCCTAGATAATTGATTATTTCTTTACATTTTTTCAATTGCTGTTCAAATTCATCATTAGCATTTTAATTCATTAGAAAGAGTTAACAAAAAAGTTAAAAATAATCTCTCTTATTATAATTTTAAATTTTATATTTATCTTTAGTGATATTAAAATTAAATTGAGGGATTGCTATTTCTGATAAAGAGAGGAGTAAAGTATGGCATAGAAAAAAACATCTAAAAGCCGTGAAGGAAAATAGAGGAGTTATCCGAAAAAGGTACCATCCGGTTATTTATGCAATTTACAAACTTATCGAAGCAATTAAACCCAAAAAAAATTATAGAAAAAATCCTTACTCTAAAAGACGAAACCAAAAATACCGAATTATAAAAGAGGAATGAATATACTAGTATTAAGCTAAGAAATAATCAGATATAAGCGTAGTTCAAATTTTTTAAATTATAATTTCTACTTTTTATTTTTTCAAATGTCGTTCAAATTCGTATTCAGCGGGATCGATTGTCATAAATACCCAGAAACTAAGGAGTTGTACTCCTACGCAAAAGATTGCAATTATGAAATATATAAAGGTAAAATTGGCACCATATAAAGCAAGCAAAATAAATATAAGACCTCCTAGGAGAGCTCCTATCATCATCCCGAAATTAGTCGCAGATATTGTAATAGCGTAATATGTCGCCCTCATTTCTGGATATCTTTTTGACATATCCCCTCTTACTGTTTGGTTTGCTACTGTTATAACAGTATTACTAAAAGCTAGAGTAAGATATCCTATGATACCTCCGACCAGGCCAATGAATAATATGCTAAGAAACAACCAAGGGATATAAACTAAATGCCCGAAATAGACCGCAAATCTTCTACGTTTATCTGCAAGCCTCCCTCCAATAAAGGAAGCAAACAAGATTCCTATAACAGCCAATACGCTGAAAAAAAGGCTAACCAAATATAACTCAAGCCCCTTATCTGATAATAAATAAGTTACAGTCGTGCCTTCAAGCTTAATAAAGCCAAGACTCATCCAGACCAAAAGTCCATAAAACGTACCGATAATAATTCCGTCAATTCTATCAATAGCAGAAAACACAAATACTTTCCAATTTACTTTTTTTCTTAAAATATCCCTTACATTTTTCCATACATATACTTTTTTACCCGATATTAGCTCTTCTTCAACAAAATAAGGTGAAAAACATACAAGAATCATTAAAATACCTTCCACCATGAATAACCAAGGGATTGGAAGGGATAACATAATAAAACTAATTCCCAGTAGGTATCCACCAACCATTTGACCGAATATGAGCATACCAAATGTCCAACCCTGTACATGGCCAAGCAAATCTTTAGGTGTCACATCCAGAATCAAACCATCTATAGCAGTATCTGCTATTGCTAAACCTATATTAATAAGAAGTCCGTAAAGCATTAGAAATACATAGACTATCGAGATGTCCAATGGTAAATAAAAACTCATTACAATCCACCATATTCCAGCAAAAGTTCCAAAGATACAAATGAACGGAAATCTTCTCCCAAACTTTTCAGAAATCTGATATTTATCGTTAATCATCCCAATAAAAAACTTTAAACTCCATGGTAAAACAGTTAAAGCAGTTACCATAAATAAAAGGGCCTCATCGAATCGGCGAATGTTAACGATAAGATAAAACGCTAATGTAATCCCCCAAATTCCATTATGAAGTCCCTGAACTAGATAAAAAGAAGAAAAAATAATGCTATTTTTCGTGTATATTTTGGACTTATCATCATTCATTCTAAAGCACTCTCCACAGTTATTGTTTAGAACCTTATAGTATTTATAAGATAACTTCTACCTGCTAAAAAAATATAACAACCAAGTTATGATATAAATAAGACAAAAAATTATGATAGCAATAAGACAAATTTTAATTAAAGGATTAGATCGTTTATATTCAAAATTTTTATCTTTTTGATGCATTATTTTTCACTTCAATCAATATTCATGTACGATAGGAAATATATGATAATTAAAATCTTTTTATAGATTTAACAATCTTATAATCAGAAAATTAGGTTTTTTTTCCAGACTTTTGTTGAATTTGAAATGATCTATATAAATACATCGGCAAATATTAGATTTGGGAATGAACTCACTCCTTCTATTGGGATTTCAATTTGAAATCTTTTTCTCATGAATATTATTATAAACTATTAATCACTGTTTAATGTTAAAATGAAAGATGTGATATTATGGGATTGATGGATTTAACCGTATTTGAAATGCTCCAAGGCGGTTTAAGTTTCATTTATGTACTAATCTGTACTATATTAGGATTGAAAATTACATCTAAATATTTTGAATTTAAACGAAGAGAACTACTTATGGTTGGATTCGTAATGATCTTCATGGGATCAGGGTGGTGGGGAACGACAATCTCGTTTATAGCATTTGTTTTATTTGATTCGACAATTGAATCAACCACATACTTCCTTTTTAATTATGGATTTCTAGCTCTAGTTCTAATATGTTGGATCTATGCGTTTTGCCATCTTGTTTATCCACATTTGAAAAGACAGCTTGTAACAATAACTTCAATTATTTGTATTTTATGGGAGATTTTTTTTATTTATTTTCTATTTGAAAACCCAAACATTATTGGTAATAGGGTTGGGAAATTTGATATAGAAGCCGGACTCTATGTAACACTATATATAGCTTCTATATTGGCAGTGATTTTTATTACTATTTTTAAGGTTTTTATTCAATGCCAGAAATCAGAAATGCCAAAAATTCAATGGGAGGGAAGATTTCTATTAATTTGAGTAATATCTGTTATATTTGGGGGGATTTTAGATTCAATCCTTCATTTGACTCCAATTACATTAATTATTGTAAGAATTTTATTAATATTGAGCTCAATTGAACTTTATTTCGGATGGCTTATGCCAGATCGAGTAGTAGGATGGTTAGTCAAAGAAGATTATCATCTTTCAGAAGAATCTAATGAACAAAAAGATGATATTCAAGAGTTTTTAAAAATCTTAGGAGAACGTCGAAAAATAACCGAAGAAGAGGTGATATTTTATCGAGAAAAGAAAATTTGCTTGGTTTGCAAAGGAAAAGTGGGAGGCGTTATGTATATGTGTACGAAATGTGATGCGCTTTATTGTATAAAATGTGCGGAAGCAATTAGTAACTTAGAAAATGCTTGTTGGGCGTGTAACGAGCCAATTGATAAATCAAGACCAAGTACACCATTTAAGAGTGAAGGAGAAGTAATAAAAAGTGAAATATCGGAAAAACTTGAGAAAAAACCAAAAACGGATAAAAATTCGTGAAAAAGATAATTGATATATTTAAATTTTAGTTTTGAGTCTATTTGATAAATTTAATAGTTATAAGGAGCTATATTCATTAATTTTATTAATAAAACAATAATATATGAGTAATCGTACTCTTTTTGGTTTAATAATTTACATTTTTGATTCTTTTTATTTATTTCTTTAATAGAATAAAGGAAGTTCAATATCTTTTTATTGACTTCACTATATTGTAATTAGATATGACAGGTTCCGCTTCTAATAAGGGATATAAATCATCAACAAACTTCTTACCATAGGGAGTTGATTCATGATATATTCTTGCTTCTTCATCACTAAATGTGATTATATTGATAAAAGAAACGAGATTTTCTTCTTGGAGGGATTCATAATATAAGGTATTTGGCTCATTTTCCAAGACCTTATCTAGGAATTCCTTAATCATTTTCTCGACTTTCTCTGTGTTTTCCTTCTTCGCTTTAAATTTGACTAATTTATGAATCATGGTAAAGATTTACTTTTATATTATTATAAAATTTCTTTTTATAACCTATTATTAGTTGATAAAATAAAATTCTTTGGGCTATATTATCGGTTGAAATTAACAATTTTGTGAAAATATTTATTAACAAAAATGTCTTTTTATTTAACTAACCTTGGTTTATTACTTTTTATTATATAAATAAAAGTTGAGAAATATGAAAAAGAAGAAATCAATAATGTTTCTCATTATTCTACTATTAATTTTACCAACTAGGTCTAATTTATTAAACATACAGAACAAACATGAGTCTAAAGGTATGTCTAAAAAAGCACCTCAAATCATAGAAATTGAATCAGTAATTCCAAAAAAGTCTGGATTTACACATACTGAAAATTGGATACATATTGATGGCAATTGGACACTAACAAACAAGACTTATGATTGGTGTTATGGTAAAGGTACTTGGGAAGAACCTTTCATTATCGAAAATGTCACTATTGACGCAAGTAGTTCACCTACGGGTTGTGGAATTTTTATAAATAACTCTAAAAATACTTATTTTATAATCAGAAATTGTACGGTAGAAAATTCACCAATGAGTGCAACACCATGGGAAAATGCAGGAATCAAATTACAAAATACTAACAATGGAACTATATTTAATAATACCTGTGTAAATAATCAAAGGAGAGGAATCTTGTTATATAGTAATTGTGATAGCAATAATATTACTGAAAACATCTCAAACAATAACGAAGCGGGGATAAATTTACATGTTGATTGTAATGACAACATAATTACCAACAATACTCTAAATTATAATGAATATAGAGGGCTACATATTACAGTCTGCAATGACAACATCATCACCAACAATACCGCAAACAATAACAAGAATGATGGGATCTATATAACTTCCAATTGCAATTTCAGTATCATTGCCAACAATACCGCAAACAATAACAAGGATGATGGGATAACTATAGCTGGCATTTATAATAATATTACTGGCAATATTGCTAACAATAATATTGGAGACGGGATAGTTTCAGGTTCTGATTATAGCAACATCACCGGAAATACTGCAAATAATAACAGTAACGGGATAATAATAAGCAGTTCCATTGGGTGCACAATCGCACACAACACTGCAAACAACAATACTGCAAACGGAATATGGTTAAATTACGATTGTGATGGAAATACCATCGTAGAAAACACTGCAAAACATAACAATATTGGTATTTATGTATATTCGAGCAATGATAACAAAATCATGGGAAACACTGCAAACAATAACACTGATGGAATAGGTTTAAACGGCGGTTATTATAATACTATCTCAAGCAACACAGCAAATAATAACACTAGAAATGGAATATCATTAGGGGGTACGTGGTATACCCAGATATCCAGAAATGACGCCTCTTTTAATGGAGATAATGGCATATATTTAATAGATGCATGGGATACTGAAATAATAAACAATGTAGAATCAATTGCTAATAATGGCTATTGCGGTATTTATCTATATAAAAGTAGTCAAAATACAATTACCGGAAATTACATATATAATAATGTTAAATATGGCATCTGTTTAAACCAGTCTAATAATAACGATGTTTATGGTAATGTCTTTTATGGAAATGGTCAAAATATTTTTAATAACGGTACTGATAACAGATTTACAGGACCTGAAAGTGAGGATAACGGTGATGGATCTACAAAATATACCGGATCCCCAACAGCTCTTATCTTGATGATATTTTTTATATTCGTTGTCGCTGGTATAGCTCTCATCATAATTTTTAAAAAAAAAAGGAAATCTTCGATAGTCCGAACATCGGAACCCTAACCAAATTTATTTCTTTTTTTCCTTATTTTTTTTTATACTTGTTTTTTTCTAATATTATTTGTACATCTAAATTGATTAAATAAAATTTAATTTCTTTAGTTCCTTAATTTTGAACAATGTCTAATTCCGAATTTTATAACTTTGTTATTGTAGGTGCTGGTCCCGCAGGATTAACTGCTGGCATTGTGGCAGCAAGAAATGGATATAGTGCCATAGTTCTAGAAAAAGGAGAGATAGCAGGTCCTAAGCCTCGTGGTGAGGGGATGGCTCATGGAAAAATTGTTGATGATATTCTGGGAAAAGATTACCTTCCTTCAATTGGTTTACGATCACATGGGGGAAGAGTATGGCATTCTCCAGGAGATCTTCAGACTACGACCACCTTCCGAGAATATCCTCACTATTTTTTTGAATGGCGAGAATTTATTGATCGGTTTGTAAAAGTAGCTCAAGGATTAGGAGTACAAATGCTTTTAAAAAGTGAAGTTATCGAACCAGTTGAGAAAGGAAATACTTGTATTGGAATTAAATATAAGGATGCGAGCGGAAATGTTCAAGAAGTACATGGTAATGTAATTTTAGACTGTAGCGGATATTCTGCAGTTCTTGGGCGACATTATGGTATTCCTTATGATGAGGAAATTAATTGTCCTATTGTAAAATGTTTAATAAGTGAAGCTAATATTGACATCAAAAAGACTCCGGAACTTCATTTCTATTTTATCGGGAATGGAGATTTGGAATATTCACCACGATTCCCTCAATGCGTAGCATATTTATTTCCCTTAGCAAATAAAAGAGCCGAAGTTGGTTTAATGCTACGTATGTCACAAGCTCGTAGTATGAAGACCGTTGCGATTCCCAGCGATGATGAAATCATGAAAGTGTGGGATGAAATCAAGAAATCTTATCCAGGATATAATATGTTTTTTAAGGGGGCAAAAATTGACTATGAAGAATTAACTTGGCTTCCCAATGCGAAAATGGTCGAGAATTATGTTCCGGTTCCAGGGATAATACTTATCGGCGACAGTGCTGCTTTTGTTAATCCATTTGGGTCTTCGGGACTCCTCTATTCAATGGAAATGGCAAATTTCTGGGTAAACATGTTATCGGAAGATTTAAAGAACATTTTAGTGCATGAAGAAGAAATTTCAGAACTTAATGCAATGTTATTTGAGCATACGGATGAATATAAGAAAAAATTCGAAAATTTTGAAGTTTATGAGCAAGTGAAAGGGTATTATAATCTAATAGGAGCGTTTGAGTATAAGATTTTTAACCGATTACGCACGGCTGAAAAAATAAATAAGAAATGGGACTATATAGCATCCCTCCTGAAGCAAGCCTGAGAAATTTTATATAAAAAAAATCATTCTATTTGCTCGGCTTGGGGTTTAATATATCCAAGGTAAGCACAAACGATCCCGAATATAGCAAAGGCCCAGGCTAAATAATAGAATACAGTAAATCCCGGAATTTCAAATACTAAAATAAAAATTCTATCTATTAAAAAGTTTAAAAATATTAGCATATAGCTTAAAGCCATAAGCGTAAGAGATAGAAATGCTTGTTTATAAATAGTTTCTTTAACCCCTCTATACGCTTCAATCGATCGGTACATAAAAGCAATATAAATCATTGACATGAAAATTAATGTTAATAGAAAGGCAATCGCGTCAAGTAATACAGCTAAGAATCCATGTACAGGTTCATATATCACCAAATCATAAAATGCAGTAAAACTTCCAAAAATAATTACAATATATCTTTGTAGCTTCTTATAATCTTTTTGAAATATTTTCACTTTAAAATCATATGATAAAAAGATAGCAATACACACCAAAAATTCACTCACTCTAAAACTTAATATTCTAAAAAAAATCCAACCTAAAGGAGAATACGGCTCGACAATCAAATCTAGTCGTAGT